>NZ_VOYW01000021.1:0-58309 GCF_013420085.1 Acinetobacter sp. YH12027 | reverse complement strand
ACTGAGGATCAGAAAGCTTGTTTGAATCGATGTATTTCATCCGCAGATTATGCACGAATGCTAAGAAATCCGGAGTGCAAATATTAACCAAAAAGAAGATCGTTTTTTGATTTATGAAAGAGATCTAATATATTAGTTTTTATGATGCTCATTAGCTCGCATGTATATGCTGATGACGAAAAAATAGCATATTTATACGAGAAAAATAAACAAGCGCTTTTTTTAGGTGGGTGTAATAGGGGAGTTTTTCCATTTAATAGTACTGATTTTTCTAACATAAAAGATCTAACCTTAAAATATAAGTTGGAAAAAATTCATCGAAATTATGAAGAGCCTACATCGTTTAATTTTCTGATCGAAAATAAGGAAATTACAATGTACGGTGGAGGAGATGAAGTTGTAAGTAAGCTTTGTAATATGGAAAGTTCTAGAGAAATTAAAATTAATTATTATAAAATTGAAGGGTCTAAAAAATTATATTACTATATAGATGAAATTTAAATTTGTATTTAGGCTTAGTGAGGTTATTTCTTTTAATTATTTATAAAATATCTAAATCTAGTGGATATAAAATAATACATTGATAATTATTTTAAATGAAATACTTATGAAATTCATTTTTTATAGGAATTAGTTTTTTTGTAATAATATTTATTTAAAGAGTGTGATTGTCTATTAAAAAATAAACCCGCATTAAGCGGGTTTATTTCAATCTCAAAAGAGATTACATATTAGGATAATTAGGACCACCGCCACCCTCAGGTGTTACCCAAGTAATGTTTTGAGACGGATCTTTGATGTCACACGTTTTACAGTGTACACAGTTGGCCGCGTTAATTTGGAAACGTTTAGAACCGTCATTCTCTTCCATAATTTCATAAACACCAGCAGGACAGTAGCGCTGAGCAGGCTCATCCCATTTTGGTAAGTTCACATGTACAGGAATAGAAGCATCTGTCAATTTCAAGTGAGCAGGTTGGTTCTCTTCATGTACCGTATTTGATACGAATACTGAAGACAAACGGTCAAATGTAATTTTACCATCTGGTTTTGGATAATTCGGTTTGAAGTTCGCAGCATCGACAGTTTTTAAAGCGCTGAAATCTGGCTGTAAGTCATGCAGTGTGAATGGCACTTTAAAGATGTTTTGATCAACAAAGTTGAACGCACCACCCATCCATTGACCAAACTTATGCATAGCAGGGCCGAAGTTACGAGAGTTATATAACTCTTCTTTCAACCAACTGTTATTAAACTTGTCTGTGTACGCAGTTAACTCTTTAGCGAAGAAGTCTTCACCTTCAGTTACACGTGCAATGGCAAGGTCACCACCTTTTTCCACACCAGCAGCAATCGCTTCAAATACAGCTTCACCGCACAGCATGCCTGATTTCATTGCTGTATGAGAGCCTTTGATTTTCGCAAAGTTTAGGAAACCTGCGTCATCACCAATTAAGCTACCACCTGGGAAAGTGAATTTAGGTAGTGAGTTGAAGCCACCTTTTACAACCGCACGTGCGCCATAAGAAATACGTTTACCACCCTCAAGATATTGCTTGATCAGTGGATGTGTTTTCCAGCGCTGCATTTCCATAAATGGATACATGTGTGGATTGGTGTATGACAAGTCAACGATCATACCCAACGTCACTTGGTTGTTTTCAGCGTGGTATAACCACCAACCGCCTGAAGAACCTGTTTCACTTAAAGGCCAACCTGCACCGTGCATCACCAAACCTGGTTTGTGCTTAGCAGGATCGATTTCCCAAAGTTCTTTAATACCAATACCGTAATGTTGCGGATCAGCATCCTTATCTAAGTTGAACTGAGCAATCAGACGTTTACCTAAGTGACCACGACAGCCTTCAGCAAATAATGTGTATTTCGCATGAAGTTCATAGCCAGGAGTAAAGTTATGCGTTGGTTCGCCATCTTTACCAATGCCCATGTCACCAGTCTGAATACCTTTCACAGTACCATCTTCATGGTAAAGGATTTCAGATGCTGCAAAGCCTGGGAAAATAGACACTTCTAATTCTTCAGCTTTAGCACCTAACCAGCGAACCACGTTACCTAACGAAATAACATAGTTGCCATCGTTATGCATGGTTTTTGGCACCATCCAATGCGGTGCTTCTTGTGATTTTTCATCAGACAATAAGAAGAAGGTTTTATCTTCAGTGACAGGCACATTTAACGGTGCGCCTTGTTCTTTCCAATCTGGGAACAATTCATTCATCGCGCGGGGTTCAAGCACAGCACCCGATAGAATATGCGCACCCACTTCGGAGCCCTTTTCCACGACACAAACGGACAGATCGTTTAGGTTATTTTCAATTGCAAGTTGACGAATTTTAATCGCAGCAGATAGGCCGGCAGGACCTGCACCGACGATAACTACGTCAAACTCCATCGATTCACGTTCGATGTGTTCCATGTAGGACTCCTCATATTTCGGAAGGTGGCATCCATTCAATTCATTTAAATGGTGCTGCCATGAGTGTTCTTAATGCCCAGACACAATTTTTCTATCGTGTCTTTGATATTGTGGGCTAGTATAGTTTTAAACCGAGTTCTAGCCAATTGGCTGAATCATATTATTTTTCCGTCACTAAGGTATTTATTAGGCGGATGAAGCAGCAATTGAACGAAAACCCGACGAAAAAATTCATTAATAGGGATGATAGAAATTTAATGAACATTGCACAATACTTAAAAGATGGACAGTCCGGTCACAAAAGGTCAATCCCTCCATTAGATCAATGGCATCCAAAGCATTGTGGTGCAATGGATTTGAAGGTTTTAGCCAATGGAGAATGGTGGCACGATGGTCAATTGATCAAGCGGCAAGCACTCATTGATCTGTTCTCAACCGTGCTTTGGAAAGAAGATGGGAAATTCTATTTAAAAACCCCTGTGGAACAAATTGAAATACAGGTGGAAGATGAGCCTTTATTTGTCAATCAGGTGGATCACGTTGAGATTGACGCTAAAAACTATATTCAATTCACCACAACCACCCAAGACCTGATTATTGTTGATCAGGAACATCCGATTTTTATGCGTGAATATCAGGGTGAACTACGTCCTTATGTGCATGTTCGTTTTGGTATAAATGCCTTAATTCAACGTGCTGCATTTTTTCATTTAGTCGAGATGGGTGAGCTGCTTGAAAATGAGCAAGGGGAGTCCATTTTAGTGTTACAAAGTGGTGATTTGCACTTGCAATTAGGCACCTGAGGTTTAAGCTTTCCACCTTGTCATTCTGAATCTAAATTAAAGTGACCCTATGACCGCCATTCATCCCATTTACCCCTTAAATGTACCCATGCCAAAAGCGACTGCTGATGCGCCTATTGGGGTATTTGACTCAGGTATTGGTGGTTTGTCTGTTGCGTTGGAAATTGCACGTTATTTACCGAATGAACGGATTGTTTATTTTGCAGATACGGCACATGTCCCTTATGGACCGCGTCAAGATCAGGACATCCGTGAACTGACTGCACATGCGATTGAGTGGTTATACCGTCAGGGGTGTAAAGTCGCGGTGGTGGCATGCAATACGGCATCGGCATTTAGTTTGGATTATTTGCGTGAACACTACGGTGAAAATTTTCCGATTATTGGCTTGGTTCCAGCCTTAAAACCCGCGGTATTACAGACCAAAAGTAAAACTGTGGCTGTCCTCGCAACGCCTGCGACTTTTCGGGGTAAATTAATCAAAGATGTCATGCAGCGATTTGCTGAACCTGCAGGGGTGCAAGTTTTGTCAGTGACTTCTTTGGAATTGGTGCCCTTTGTTGAAGCGGGGGCGCAAATGACTGAGCCTTGCCTGCAGACATTAACTGAGATATTACAGCCAGTTGTAGATGCAGGTGCAGATTATTTAGTGCTTGGATGTACGCATTACCCCTTCCTAAAATCGGCAATTCAGTATATTTTTGGTCAGAAGCTGACATTAATTGACTCAGGATTTGCGGTTGCACGACAAACAGCCCAAATTTTGATTAAAAATGAGTTATTATTTGAGCATAACCGCCAAGATTCACTGCGTATCGAATGTTATGTCAGTGGAAATAATGCGGAAAACTTAACACCTGTGGTAGCACGCTTAATTCAAGATGATCAAATCACTTGGAAAATCTGCAATATTCAGGCGGCAAGTTTAGAATTTTAATCATTGTGATTGAACGATTTTAGATAAAACAATTTAAATCTATTTGGGGTAGTCATGCTGTATGTTTCAGCAACCACTTTTTTGAGTGCTGGATATAGCGTGCAACGGGAAGAGGATCTCTAATGCTCGATAAGCGTTATCAAGTATTCATTTCCACATCTGGCAGTGAAATGCAGCCAGAACGGATCATATTGGCACAGACTCTTGTAGGGATGGGTTTTTTCTCTTGGGGGTTGGAACAGCGCACACCATTAAGTACGGCTTTTGCGCGTCGTCAAATTGATGACTGTGATTATGTGGTGATCTTACTGGGTAGTCAGTATGGCGAGCAGTCTGTTTCAGGTGTGGGTTATATGCACCTTGAATATATTTATGCAGTGACGAAACAAAAGCCGGTCATTGTGTTTATGCATGAAGATCCAAATTCACGTGATCTTTCTTTGCATGATGAAAAGCCTGAGCTACGTGAAAAATTCAAAGACTTTCGTAAGCTATTGCAAAATGAAGTGGATCAAGTCTTTAGCTATCGAACCTTGCGTGATTTAGAAATGGCAGTGCGATTGAACATGCCGCAAATGCTAGAGCGCTATCCTGTTTCAGGTTGGGTTCGTCCGCAAAATACCCAAGCTTTGCATGATGAAATTGATCGCTTAAAAGCAAAATTGGTACAGCTCGAAACAGAATCAGGAAAACGAGAAGTCGACCCATTCCTGAGCTTACCGAAAGTGTCTATGCATGAAGTGTTCTCTTTTGAATATCGCATGCATGCCTATCAAGATGGCAATTTTAAAGAGCTGAAAGTTCAGAAAAAAATGACTTGGGCACAGTTGCTTTCGATTTTAGGTTCAACTTTTGTCAATCCGACCCCAGAAGAGTTTTTCTCTAAACGCATGAATGAATTTCTAAACGAAACAGGTTTGGAAGATGCCCGCGTTGAAATGCCTCGTGCGCATGCGGTTGCTCGTGCTCAGGTGAATATTCGGGCTTTACACAGCATTAAAAGCCAGATGCGGCAGAATGACTGGATTGTGCCCAATGGCCGAGATGACCGTCAGCGGATGTTGTGGCAAGTAACCAGTAAAGGTCAAAAATTGTTAGAAAGTAATTTGCTTGATAATGATCGAGTTTTTCAATTTAAATCTGCATATTAATCAATTTTATTAAATGGATAAAAAGCTGCTACATTAGCGTCATTCAAATTGATGGAAAAAGCGTAATGTTGCCTGTCGAGAAAGCTAAAGTCACCATTATTCTGGCGAATCTAGGTACGCCTGATGCGCCAACTGTGCCCGCAGTGCGTCGTTTTCTGCAACAGTTTTTGTCAGATCAGCGGGTGATTGAAATCCCGAAACCGATTTGGCAAATCATTCTACGTTTGTTTATTTTGCCATTTCGCCCTAAACGTGTTGCACATGCTTATGAAATGGTTTGGGGTAATGATTCACCCATGCGTGAAATTTTATTTGAGCAAGTTGCCGCAGTAAAACAGCATCTCACAGCAAAATATCCAGAATTTGAACTGAATGTGATTCCGGCCATGACTTATGGTAATCCGGGGATTTCTGCCGCTTTAGCGCAATTGGCTGAGCAGCCTCAAGACCACATTCTATTATTTCCGTTGTTTCCACAGTATTCAGCAACATCTACGGCACCTTTATACGATGCCATTGCTAAATGGATTCCACAGCAGCGTAATTTGCCGGGTCTGAGCATTATTCGTGACTACTATCAGCACCCGCTATTTATTCAAGCATTAGCGCAAAGTGTGCGTGATTATCAAGCGGAGCATGGGGTCGCGGATAAGTTACTGATGTCTTTTCATGGCATTCCACAGCCTTATGCCGACAAGGGTGATCCCTATGCTGACCGTTGCCGTGTAACAGGACATTTAGTCGCGCAAGCGCTTGGTTTAACTGAAGATCAATATGAAATCAGTTTCCAATCTCGCTTTGGTAAGCAAGAATGGGTGAAACCTTATACTGATGCCACTTTGGACGCATGGGGCAAACAAGGCGTGAAATCGGTACAGGTTATGAGCCCTGCATTTTCAGCGGATTGTTTGGAAACGCTAGAAGAGTTGGCGCTGCAAAATGCTGAAATTTTCCAAGCTGCAGGCGGTGGTGAATATGGTTATATTCCTGCATTAAACGCGCGGGATGATCATGTCGCATTGCTCAATTTATTACTTCAAGCTAATCTTGATGCCTTAAAGCAAACATTAGCCCATTCATCGCCTTGAGGTTTTCGCCCTATGTTGCAAGTTAAAATCGTGCCCGTTACGGCATTTCAACAAAACTGTTCCATTGTTTGGGACTCTGAGTCGAAAGAAGCGGTCTTGATTGATGCAGGGGGAGAGCCTGAAAAATTAAAAGCCGAAGTTGAAGCGCTCGGTTTAACGGTCAAAGCCTTGTGGTTAACGCATGGCCATTTAGACCATGCAGGTGCGGTTGGGGCATTAACCCAAGCTTGGAATGTTCCAGTGATTGGCCCGCATAAAGAAGATGCGTTTTGGTTGGACATGATTCAGGAGGTTTCTGCGAAATACGGTTTCCCGATCCCTGAAAATGTCCATGTGACCCAATGGTTGGAAGGCGGCGAAACCTTGAAGCTGGGTGCAGAAGAGTTTGAAGTTCGTTTTGCACCGGGGCATACACCAGGTCATGTCATGTTCTATAACGCAAAATATGCCGTGCTTTGGACGGGGGATGTGTTATTTAAAGGCTCGATAGGCCGGACAGATTTTCCACGCGGTAACCATCAACAATTACTCGACTCCATTCAGCGTGAATGTTTTAGCTTGCCGGATGACACGCAGTTTATTTCAGGGCATGGTCCAATGAGTACCATTGGTTATGAAAAACAACATAATCCTTTCGTTGCTGGTAAAGCGGGTTAAGCAACTAGATTGAGAAACTTAAATTAACAAAACAGGAATCCAAACGGATTCCTGTTTTATTTACCTAAATAATAGGGTTATGCACTTGAGTCCTTAGAATTGGTCTTCTTCACGGCCACCATCGGCCTGAGGTGCATCTTGTGTCGGCAGACGATATTCATCATTGGCCCATGCACCGAGATCAATCAATTTACAACGATCTGAGCAAAACGGGCGATATTCATTATTTTCCCAAGTCGTCAATGCGCCGCAGCGTGGACAATTCATGGTGGTGGGCATGCTTAACTCCAGCAAAAACGGATGATTCAATTAGGCAAATACAGTCGCAGTTGTTAGACTTATGCCGTTCTGTTTAGTTTGATCTGTTTATGCCTATTCGTCAATTTCAAGCGCAGCGTATGCGAGCTCCCCGTGATTTTCAGCCGATTGATTCCACGCCGATTTGTGTGGAAATTGGGGCTGGTAAAGGTAAACATGCATTATTGTTTTCAGCCAATCACCCTGAATTTCAATTGATTGCTGTTGAGCGGACACGTGAAAAATTTGTGGCAATGCAAAAGCAGCATCAACTTGAAGGGCAAAGCAATTTAGCTCCAATTCATGCTGATGCATTGCCTTGGGTAGTACATGCCTTACATCCTGCGCAAGTACAGCAATTCTTTATTTTGTATCCAAACCCTGAACCGCATAATCCTGCACAGCGCTGGTTAAATATGCCGTTTTTTGAATTTTTATTGTCGCGTTTGCAGCCGGGTGGTCAGATTACCTTGGCCAGTAATATTCCTGAATATATTGAGGAAGCGCAGCAGCAGTTAATCGATGTTTGGAAGCTACCTTTTGTCAAAGAACGCATTGCAGAGACTTCAGCACGTACACACTTTGAGATTAAATATCTAGAACGTGGTGAGTTGTGCCAACAATTATTGGTGACTAAACCCGCTGGCTATACCACACGTTTTGATGATTTTCAGCCGCTACAAGGCAAGCAACCCACCGAAGCATCTGCGGAATAATTGGGCATGACTCAGCGTATTGCAATCATTGGGGCAGGTCCTGCGGGATTGATGGCGGCGGAAGTGCTTAGCCAATTTGACTATGACATTCATGTTTATGAGCAAAAACCATCGGCAGCCCGTAAATTTTTAATGGCTGGCAAGACGGGGCTGAATATTTCGCATGCAGAACCCGTTGAACAATTTGTGCAGCGCTATGATCAAGTGGAATGGCTGAGCCCATGGGTTAAGCAGTGGGATGCAGCATGGATTCAACAGTGGATGATGGGGCTGGGCATTGAAACCTATATTGGTTCATCTGGTCGGGTCTTTCCTATTGAAATGAAAGCTGCGCCTTTGCTGCGAGCCTGGTTAAAACGTCTTAGTCTAGACGGGGTGCAGTTTCATTATCGACATCAAGTTTTGGACTTACAGTCCAATCAGCTAACGATTCAAAACCTTGTTGATGAATCAAGTCAAGTGCTTGGCTTTGATGCGATTATTATGGCATGTGGCGCAGTGTCTTGGTCACGTTTAGGCAGTGATGGCGCATGGCAAAAATGGCTGCAGCCTGAGAGCATTGAAACTTTTCAAGCCAGTAATGCTGGCGTGGAACGCGCTTGGTCGAAGTTTATGCAGCCTGTGTTTGGACAGCCCTTAAAGCGAGTCAATGCATGGGTCGATCAAGCCGAGCCGACCCAAGGCGATATCATCATTTCACACTATGGGCTGGAAAGTGGATTGATCTACAAACAAGGTCGAGCACTGCGTCAACAGGTGAAATCTGCTCAGCCCATGCAGCTGACTTTGGACCTATTGCCAGATCAATCTGTTGAGCAATTGGCAAAGAAACTACAGCCTTCGAAGAAGCAGTCTTTAACCAATGTTTGGCGTAAAGCCGGTTTAGATGCGGCGAAAGCTGCGCTGGTCCGTGAACTGGTGGATAAATCTTTTTGGCATGAGCCGGCCTTACTAGCAGCGAAAATTAAACATTTAGATATTCAACTTGACGGATTTCGCCCGATAGATGAGGCGATTAGCTGCGCAGGTGGTGTGAAGCGTTCAGTCCTAAATGATGGCTTACAATTGAAGAGCAATCCTGCAGTATTTGCTTGCGGTGAAATGTTGGATTGGGATGCGCCTACTGGAGGCTATTTACTAACAGCCTGCCTTGCAACCGGTCGAGCAGCGGGTGAAGGGGTTCAAAACTATCTGGTTTCTTTGCGGAACTAAGCGCTTCAAATTGTCACAATCTTGCTGAGGAGTTGTGATATTTTGAGATGAAATTCTTCTAAGAAAGACCACTATGCGCGTACAAGAACAATATACCGGAAGCTGCTTGTGTGGAGCGGTTTGTTATGAGATCAATGGTCCGATTGGTGAGATCGTGCAATGTCATTGTTCTCGGTGCAGAAAAGCCAATGGTACAGCATTTGCGACCAATGCCCCGATTGCTAAAGCAGATTTTAAAATTGTAGCCGGTGAGCAGTTTCTGAAACAGTATGCGTCTACCGCTACCACACAGCGCTGTTTTTGTAGTGAGTGTGGTTCGCCAATCATCAGTATAAAGGCTGAAACGCCTGATTATTACCGCTTACGTATAGGCACCTTAGATACACCTCTGACGCAGAAACCAACCTGTCATATCTTTGTCGCATCTAAAGCAGAATGGGATGATATCGCAGGTGATTTACCACAATATGCTGAACGACCATAGCGTAAATCAAGATTGAGAAATCACATCAAGGGCAGGTTTGCACCCTTGATGTTAAGTAATAAGCTCGTGTCGCCCTGTCATTCATCCACATTGAATTTGGGTGAATAGATTGCAAAGGGTTGGAAGATTAAGGCTGTCGAGTTTTTTTTAGTTCAGGATATTGTTCCTGCCAATGTCCCAATTGTTCTTGTGCATGAATAAACTGACCGAGACCTTTGACACTATCACTAGGATTTTTCAACTCACCATCGGCTGCTTGATTTTTTTCACGATAAATCTGTGATTGATTGTCCCAGTACTGATACATCAAGCCTTGAATATAACGGCCTTGCTCAGTTTTCATTTCGAGTTCTTTGAGCATATTTAATGCCGACTGGATGTTGTCACGCTTACGCTGTGTGGCAAATTCATCAGTGAGTTTGCCTTCCTCACGCAGTTTCATCAGCTCATCTTCCATCTCATCGCTAATTTGACTAAAGCTCTCGTCATATTGTGTCAGTAGCGTTAAGTCGTGTAGATCATCTGGGGTCTTGGCAAAGTTTTTAATAGGATCACTATTCAGCTCTTTCATGATTTGATCATCGGAACTGATTTCACTATTTTGTTCCACCGTTTTTGATGATTTTTCACATGCAGTGAGTCCTAGCACCGTACCCATGAGGAAGATGACACTGAGTTTCTTTAAAGAGATTGGCAAGAGCATAATCGTGTCCTAATATGTTTTTCTAAAGATATAGACATGCGTGATATACGGAAAATCAATGAAATCCTGTGCAGTTTTTTGGGTTGATTCAGCCACGATATTTTCAAATTGTTGTTTCAGTTTTTGTTGTTCATCCGGGCTTAATGCTGCAATAAAACTGGTGGACAATAATCGTTTGGAAACCACGTGTTCCACTGTACCATGATGCAATTGTTGAAATGCCGTTTCAGCAATTAATTTAAATGTTTGCTGCTGCTCAAACACTTTTTGCCATTGCCCACTATGATAACGTGGTGTGTCACCTTCGAGCTCACTCAAGACATCAGCGAGTTGTTTGACCCAATTGACTTGGATATCACGTTGGTTCCAAATCAATACAAGATCCCCATTGGGAACTAAGATACGACTGATTTCATTGAGGGTTTCAGGGGTGGCAAACCAATGAAAAGACTGGGCACAAAATACCGCTGCCACAGAATGATCATGCAGTGGAATCTGATCACTTTGGGCGGCTAAAGTTGCAATATGCGGATGTTTTTTCTGCAATTGTTGCAGCATTTCATGCACAGGTTCGATCGCGGTGATATTTTCACTGAGTGGGCGAATATACTCGAGAAATTTGCCTGTACCTGAGCCTAAGTCCACCAGATGGGCTTGAGGGGCTAAAGCTAAATGTTGTTGTAGCCACGCACTGATTTCAATCGGGTAGTCAGGGCGGGCTTGTTGATAGAGTTCAGCTGCAGAGCTAAAGCCTTGTTGTGCGGCAGGATGTATTGAATGTGTCATATTCTGCACTTTTTAATCTGTATGGCCTCTATAAAATAGCATATTCGGAACAAGATAAACTTTGAATGCAACAAGGAAGGAAAAGCGTGACGCAACAAGGACTGGAGCAAAGCACAATGGAAAAGCACATCATTTTTGAAGATGATCAAATTCGTGTCATTTTTCAGCCTGGCAATTCTCGTGAGCTTATTTTCTCCTTCGGTGATTTGATTACCCGTGCCAAGGGTTTGAGCATCAATGCCGAGAAGTCTTTGCAAAAATATGATTTTAATGTGATCGGTGTGATGCCGAAACAAAAATCGTGGTTTCCAGCATCGTCAATGCAACCGATGTATCAAGCCATCAAGCCGATCCTCGAACAATTTGAGATGCGTATTGCCTATGGTGGTTCCATGGGCGGCTATGCTGCCATTAAGTATGCCAATTTATTTGGATTCCATCGTGTGGTCAGTATGGTGCCGCAGTACTCCATAGACCCTGAAGACATTGTCGATACACGCTATGGCATGTTCTTTCAACCTAATCTGCATGCCAATATGCGAGTACTTGCTGAAGATGTATCGACTACACGCGAATATATCGTGGTGTATGATCCTTATTGTCCAGAAGATCGCGCTCACTTTGAAAAACTACAGGCTTTAATTCCGCATGTGCATGTGTTGCATCTGCCGTTTACAGGGCATGATGCCATTGCAGTGTTGGCGAGTTCTGAACTGTTAAATGATTTCTTGAGACATCCTTTTGATGCGCCGTATTTTTATCAAAAAATGCGTCGGGTTAAGAAAAACAGCAAATTTTATTATCGAAAAGTTATCGAAAATTTACTGACTCGCCATCGAGATGCCTTGGGTGAAATTTTAAAAAGCAATTCGTTTCAGCTTGATCCACAATTTTTTGATGCCAAACAAAAACAGACCTTATTACGGGTATTATTTAATAACAAACAAGTCAGTGAGCAAGATCTGCAAAAGTTGGGAATCACGACCTTTTTACCTCAGGATAATCGTAACCTGTTACTCGACCAGTTTGATCATGGTTTAGTGTTTAACGTGATTAGCCAAAAAATTGAAAGCTATGCAGCTGGTGTGATTGCGCTGAATCACAAGTTTTTGATTCCTTTGCAGCCGAAGGGCACAGGCCTGGTATACGTACAAGTCCAAGATGAGCGTTACATGGTGGTGATGAATGACCGTCAGGTAATGAAACTGGTCTTAGCTCAAGATGAATTGGCGACAGGTATGCATCCGATTTTAATGCAGAAATATGTGGGCTATTACACGCTCAACTATAAAGAACTGCGTTTGAGTAGCGATGAATTTGGTCAAGTCTTCTTTGTCGAAAACCCCGATGCGTCTTGCCAGTTCGTGGTGCAGCCCGAACAGATTTAAGCTAGGCATTTGTTTGAAAATCCAAAGCTTGCTAATTTGTAGGAAGAGATTATGATGAGAGAAAGGTAGTATAAAAAACAACCATACTGCCCAAAACATCATAAGGAATATGAGGGGTATCAGTATGCATTCAACACAGATGCTTGCTGTATTATTCATCTTAGTGCTGACCATGGGTTCAGCCTATGCACAGGGGGTTAGTTCAAGCATACTGATTTTTAGCAGCAGTATGTTGTTACTTACGATACTGACCATTTATGTCATACTCAAAATTCGAAATTCACTGCAACATCATCTCGATAAACCCGCGAAATAGCGGGTTTTTTTATATGCTGTTCGATTGCACTTTGGTGCATCACAGGTTTTAATCATCCACAATCGAATCTTTATAATCGACCAGAAGGGAAGCAGCCATGAAAGCGGTATTTCTAGATTATCAGTCTCTAGATAAACAAGACTTAGATTTTAGCGGACTAGAAGCACAGTTTGATGACTTGAGGCTCTATCCCGCAACAACGGCTGCAAAGGTTGCTCAGCGCATACAAGGGGCTGATGTGATTATCAGCAATAAAGTACACATCAATGCTGAGCACATGCAGCTCAATCCGCAATTAAAACTGATCTTGATTTCTGCCACTGGCACCAATAACGTTGACCTTGTACAAGCACAGCAACAAGGCATCGTGGTGTGTAATTGCCAAGCTTATGGCACCGCTGCGGTCGCACAGCATACCTTGATGTTAATGTTGAACTTGGCGACATCCTTTCGACAGTATGATCGGGCGGTTCAACAGGGAAATTGGCAAAAAGCGGATCAGTTCTGCTTACTAGATTTTCCAATTATTGAGTTGGCTGGTAAGACTTTGGGGATTGTCGGCTATGGCGAATTGGGGCAAGCCGTGGCACATTTGGCTAAAGCTTTTGGCATGAAAATTATGATTGGTGCGCTACCGAATCGACCTATGGTGGCTGAGCGAGTGGCATTTTCTGAGATGCTGGCGCAGGTCGATTTTCTGAGTTTGCATTGTCCTTTAACTGATGAAACTCGTGATTTACTCAATCATGAAAGCTTGGCTCAAATGAAAGCATCGGCCTTTGTGATCAATTGCGCACGAGGTGGTGTTGTCAATGAATCTGCATTAGCCGAGGCATTAAAATCAGGAAAGATCGCAGGCGCAGCAACCGATGTCTTGACGGTAGAGCCACCCAAGCAGGGTAATGTGCTGCTCGACCCAAGTATTCCAAATTTAATCATTACCCCACATAGTGCATGGGGAAGCGTCGATGCACGACAACGCATTGTGCAGCAATTGGTGGAAAATGTAGAAGCCTTTAAAGCTGGGATGGTAATTCGACAGGTGAATTAAAATCGAGTTTAAGGAACATTATTTTTGAACAATGCTCCATATAAATAGGGATGTCTATGCAGGTCGATCTTGCCAATAAAAAAAGTTTAAGATTATTTTGCATGCTGATTCTCTTTACCGCATGCATCACTTGGGCATGGTACAGTTATGTACTAAATATCAGTGAAAATTATTTATTCCAGAACCCTGATTTTGAAGTTCATAAATTCATGCCGACCTTACAAGTTGTGTTGGTTTCGGTATTTTTTATTGCGCATTGCGTCTTAGCGCTTATTGATTTTTTAAATCGCTATTGGTATTGGGGTCTATGGCTTGTTGTGGTGCCTATTATTGTGGGGCAGGTCTATTTTTCTGTCTTTGGAGAGGTTGCTCATATTGAGCATTTATCAGTCTGGGTTGACTATCCATTTTGCCTGTTGATGCTTATTCAAATCTGTACAGCATCGTTTGTACGTAGGCGATATCTCAAGCCTACTGCTTAATGCATTAATGTTTAATTTAATAGTTAAATTTCAGCATTTTTTCAAAAATTTAGCATTGAAATGATTTTTGATTTGCTCAAATTCAAGTTCAGTCTTGATATTGTTTGGCATCATGATTTGTAAATAACTTTTTTCAAGTTTAAAAGGCTCTTTGGTATTGGGTTCAGCGTAAAAGCCACCGTTTGGATAAGTCAGATATGTTTCATAGGCACGTAAAATCTGACCTTTTTGAAAATAATAACTTGTTAGGGATTGATTGGATTCTCCAAAAACATAGAGGTTTATTTTGCATTGATCATCGAGTTGATACAGTGTCGCTTCATTGCCTTCAGTCGATTTGTATTCTTCGTCATCTAGCATCTCTAAGGTTTGTAATAATTTACCTTCGGCATCATGATTATATTGGTGAGAATTGTACAATTGGGGAAAAATGGCCTGCAACTGTGGATAACTTTTCAACAATTGTGGAAAACGTTGTAAGCCAATCACAGAGCCAACACAGAGCAGAATGCCAAGCAAGATACCAAATAAAATTCGCATTTTTTTCTCATTAATTCATTGTTTTTATAGGCATAGGTCAAAGACCAACAGCATTCAATTTTGGTTTTAAAAAAGCCCAACTAAAGTTGAGCTTTTAAATGTACTGTTAAATTATAAATCAGTCACAGGATAGGTTGTAGACGTCGAACTCGATGGATAACTACTTTGTGGATATTGATTGTTATTTTGTCCCGCATTGTTGCTTGGAGCCGTATTGATCGTATTGCCTGAAGACGGTTCACTCAACGACTGTTGGCTAATGGGCGCAGGTTGGCTGGTTTTGCCTGTGATATTTTCACGGGTTTGTTTCAATTTTTCATTGACGTTTTGGGTGGCTTGCTGTGCGCCCTGATCAACCTGTTGTACTGTATTTTGAGTAGCTGTTTTCGTATTGTCCCAAGCTTGGTCAACCGAAGGCTTAATTTTAGAAATTCCACGTTCAGTCATTTCGCCAATATTTTTAGCAGCACCGACCACGCCTTCTTGGGCTTTATAGGCCCACACATGCAATAAATTTGGATTATCGCCATAAGGGCTCACAGGTTTTTTCGCTTGTTGCTCAGTACTTTGCGCTGCTGTGTTTTCTTGTGCCCAAAGCATGGGTGTCGTGAATATTAAGCTTAGGCATAACGTTGCTTTTAATGAAATCTTCACAGCTTCACCTCTGAATTTTATAGATTTTCTATCTGATGAACGGTTTTAACGCATTATAGGAAAAATTGCAGCGAAAAAAACCTGCCGTAGCAAAATCAATACAGCAAATGACAGCTTTGTACACGGTTGTATTTTGATGAAGGCAAAAAAAGGCCCACCGAAGGGTGAGCCTACTCTCTGGAGGAGAGGGTATGAAAGCCAGTTTACTTATTTGTGAGCGCCTAAGCTGGCTTCGTGTGAGCTATGTACTTCAGCTTGTGCCACAGGCGTTTGCAACTGCACATTGCTACTGCCACTCACATTGGCTTCTTGACCTTTTTGGAAATTCGCTTTGGTTTGTTGCCATTTTTCACTGGCAAATTGGCGACCTTCCTGAGCTTTTTCACCTAAATAGCTCTTGGTTTGATTAACTTTGTTGTCGACATTGCTTTTACGTTCATCGAGTTTTGCTTTGTCTTTTGCAGCTTTTTCATCGAGCTGTGCTTTGCGCTCATCAAGCTTAGCTTTATTTTGCTCAGCCTTGGCATCGATCTTGGCTTTCGCTGCATCTGACTTTTCATCTTTTGACTGTTTTAGGTCAGCCCATTTATTTTTTGCATCTTGCTTTTTGTCAGCACTGAATTCTTTGGTGTCTTGCCATTTTTCTTGGGTGAATGTTTTGGTCTTATCGACGCCTTTTTCAATTTTGTCACCCGCTGTATGCGCAGACTGATTAATGTCTTGTTTTAGATTTTGCAGTACAGACGGTTGCTGTGTTTCAACTTTCGCATTGGTTTCTACTGCGGTGTTCGCAAATAGTGGAGTGGTTGCGAATAATGCTGCGGTGATCAGTGTTGTTTTAAATAAAGGTTTCATCTTTGCAATTGTCCTCTTTTATTGAACGCTGCTGTTGCACTCAGCATTTGCGCTTTTGGAGCAGAGGACATCTTAAGAGTAAAAAAAAGCAAAAAGTGGTTTTGTGCGATAAGTCACACAATGCAATAACAGCTCAGATACGCGGAAGTTTGAAGTGTGGAAACATGGTTAAGTTAATGCATTATTGTAATTTTATGAAAATACAGTGGCTTATATGTGTTTTGAGCGTTGCTGTGGTGTGGTTCTAGTTACGATTTTCATGATTAAAAATTATGGGTTTGAACTGATTATGATTCAAGATTAAACGAAAAATGAAACCATACCTCCATTTTGGAGATATGGTTTTTATTATTTATTCACATTGTGTAAGCGCATCTTTAGCAAAATGACCACGTAATGCAAGGAAGTTCTTTTGTACATCCGCCGCATTTAAATCAAAATTGTGTGCTGAACTTGTACCATCTTTGGCAAAGGTTGCTGTACCACCTGAAATTAGGGTTAAGCCTTTAAATGACCATTGTTCAACAGATTTTGCTTCTTCTAAATTGCCTGTAAATTCAATCACGCATTTATCTACAAATTTAGTCAGTTTTGCTTTGTTATCTGTGGTATCTGGGTAGACATCAATGTTTTGAACCTCTTGTAATACACCTGTTTCAAGTTGTGGAATCGTTGGTGCAGATGTACATGCAGAAAGTGTTAGACCCGCAAGACCAGTCAAAAGGAATGCTTTCAATTTCATAAGTTTCATTCTTGTTGAGTGTTGTTGGATTGAGTATAGGGAATTGGTGAATTATTGGCTATAGATTTAAGTCTTAAGCCTAAATTCAACTTCATTCACTTAATATTTAACGTTTATAGGCTGCACTTCCTGGACCAACGGCATTGATGCTGACTTGGCGTGATGGATGGGTGCTTTTTTGATAATACACTTTCGAATTTGGTCCATAAATATTGATTTTATTGACTGATTCTACATAGACCGTTGTATTTGGACCTGCAACCGTAATCATCGGGCAACTGCCTTTTAGAGTAATACGGCTATCTGGAGCAGGAATATTCACTGAGCGTCCTGCGCAATCATAACTTGCAACGGTATCAGGTGAAGAAATGATGATTTGAGAATGAGTCATTTCCGTTCCAGCATTTGCAGAAGAAATAGATAGGATCAATAATCCAAAGCTAAGTAATTTTTTATTCATCATAGGTATTTCATTTTATTCAGGTTGAGTTATTTTTAGCATGCCGAGATTTATTTGCTCAAGTCTTATTCAACTTTATTTAAAACGAGATATTGAGTGCAACAGCAGATCTTTTTCACATTGATGTATTAAGAAGTGATTTAGCTTGGTGATTGATCTCGTATTTCAAACCGTCTCATTGAATTATCAGGACGTTATTCTAAATAACCCATGAGGCCTTAGCTGGTTTATTTAGCGATTAAAGTTTTGGCAAAAAGAACAACAACACAAGGCCACCCAATACTCCACCGATAATGAGCCAATCTTTCTTACGCATATCTGCAACACGAATTACTGAAAAATACAGGCTGCTAAAAAATAGAAAAACGAAGACAAATAGCACGAGGGGATTATTGAATATAAATTTAGTACTGCCCAATAAAACGAAAATGGTTGTGCTCGACAACCAATACACCAAACTTAAAACAAATTTTGAAAGCGTTAAGTAACGCACAGTGCAGTCTAATCTTGGCAAAGTCACCGCAAGGATGACGATTCCAATAAATCCACCCAAAACAGAAATAATCAAAAAGAATAAAGCACCCATATCTGGCTTGTTTGGAATGTATGGATAAACCTTCCAAAGGTAAAAGCTGCATGCCATCAATACTGTATGTAAGATAAAAAGATAGAGATCTGGGCGGTAAGGATGATTGACTGTAATACTTTTCATATATTGTTCTTATCAAAAAATCCCGCTATTTCTAACAGGATTTTACCTAGATTTCAAACGGCATAAAAAAACCCGCTTTAAAGCGAGTTTTTAATTAATGCTTAAACTTAGTGCTGTAACACTGAAATATCAGCCACTTTCGTAAACAAGTCACGAAGCTGTGCAAGCATACGTAAACGGTTCGCTTTTAAGTCAGCATCATCTGCCATCACCATCACACCGTCAAAGAACGCATCGACTGGCGCACGAAGTGCAGCAAGTGCAGACAATGCAGCAGTGTAGTCCTTCGCAGCAAATAATGGCTCAACCACAGGTGTGATTTTCGCAAGTTCAGCGAACAATGCTTTTTCAGCATCTTCAACTAGATTTGCTTCAACGACATTTCCTTCAGGTGCAGCTTCTTTCGCAAGAATGTTTGCAACACGCTTGTTGGCAGCGGCAAGTGCAGCAGCTTCAGGGAGGTCACGGAAATGATTTACCGCATTTACACGTTTATCAAAATCAAGTGGCGATTTTGGAGAAAGTGCTTGAACCGCTTGAATCACATCTACAGCCACGCCTTGGTCTTCGTATTTAGCACGGTAACGACCTTCAAGGAATGCAACAGCATCCGCTAAAGTCTTATCGTGATCTTTCAATACATCGCCATAAGCAGCAAGTGCAAGTTTGATTAGATCTTCAATCGAAACATCTAAATCATTTTCAGTCACAAGACGCAAGATACCAATTGCAGAACGGCGCAGTGCAAACGGATCCTTCGAACCTGTCGGCGCTTGACCAATACCAAAAATACCTGTGAGCGTATCTAAACGGTCTGCAAGCGCGAGCGTTGTACCGGTCTTGGTTTTTGGTAAAACGTCACCAGCAAATTTAGGTAAGTATTGTTCACCTAAAGATTCAGCAACTTCATCATTTTCGCCTTCAATACGTGCGTAGTAAGTACCCGCAATACCTTGAAGCTCAGGGAACTCACCCACAAGTTCAGAAGTTAAGTCGCATTTTGCAAGGAGTGCAGCTTTTTCTGCATCAGCTGGGTTTGCGCCAGTAATCGGCGCAAGCGCCACAGCCAGCTTGGCAATACGTTCAGATTTGTTCCAAAGCGTACCCAATTCTGCTTGGAACACCATGTTTGCCAATTTCTCTTTACGAGACGCAAGCGGCTGCTTTTGATCTTGCAGGAAGAAGAATTCAGCATCTGACAAACGCGGACGTACAACTTTTTCATTCCCTTCAATAATTTGAGACGGATCTTTCGACTCAATATTTGACACGGTAATGAAGTAAGGTTGAAGTTTATTGTCGCTATTCACTAAGCAGAAATACTTTTGGTTGTCCTGCATCGTCGTGATGAGTGCTTCTTGAGGCACTGCAAGGAAGCGTTCTTCAAAGCTTGCACGAAGCGCAACTGGCCATTCAACCAATGCTGTTACTTCGTCACGTAAGTCCGCAGGGACAATCGCAAAGGCATTCACTTCATCAGCCAAAGCTTTCACTTGTTGGTCGATGATGGCTTGGCGCTCTTCAAAGTTTGCAATCACTTTTGCAGTACGCAGGGCATCAAGATAAGCATCGGCATTTGCAAGTGTAATTGCTTCAGGAGCATGGAAACGGTGACCATAAGTCACGTTACCTGCTTGGTGATCCTGAATTGTTGCTTCAATCACATCACTGTCTTTCAACAACACAACCCATTTTACAGGACGTACAAATTCAGTACGGCTTGCAGCAGAACGCATGCGTTTTGCAATAGGTAGGTTATCTAAAGCGGCTTGTAAAATTTGTGGAAGTAAAACATCAAGGCTTTGACCTTTTACATCTTTTAAGTAGCACACTTTTTCAACTTTACCCGCTTGGAAAGTTGATACTTGATCAACTGTAATGCCTTGACCGCGCATAAAGCCTTCAAGTGCTTTAGTCGGTTTGCCTTCGGCATCAAATGCTGCTTGTTTTGCAGGGCCATCAAAACGTTTTTGTGTGTCGGCTTGCGCTGCATCAACATTCACAATTTTAAGTGCAAGGCGGCGTGGTGCTGCATATGCTTCGATTGAATCGAATGCTAGACCTGCGTCTTTTAAGCCTTTTACCGTTTCTGCATGTAGCGCATCACGTAATTTTTTTAAGCTTTTGGGTGGAAGTTCTTCGCAGCCTAATTCGAACAATACTGTATGTTTAGACATTATTTGCTCTCCTTAGATTCTACTTTTGCTTCCGCTTCAACTTGAGCTTTGAGTTGAGCAAGGACTTCGTCACGTAAAGCAGGTTCTGCCATCGGGAAGCCAAGCTTCGCACGCGCAGCGACATAGCTTTGTGCAATAGCACGAGCCAATGTACGGACACGTAAAATATAACGTTGACGTTCAGTTACTGAAATTGCGCCACGTGCATCAAGCAAGTTAAAGCTATGCGATGCTTTAATCACTTGCTCGTAAGCAGGAAGTGGAAGTTCCGCTTCCATTAAACGAGTCGCTTCCGCTTCATAGAAGTCGAAGAGTTCAAACATTTTTTCAACGTTGGCATATTCGAAGTTATAGGTTGATTGTTCCACTTCGTTTTGGTGGAACACGTCGCCATAAGTTACAGTACCAAACTGACCTTTAGTCCAAACCAAATCGTAAACAGAGTCTACACCTTGGAGGTACATCGCTAGACGTTCTAGACCGTAAGTGATTTCACCTGTCACAGGGTAGCACTCAACACCACCAACTTGTTGGAAGTAAGTGAACTGAGTCACTTCCATACCGTTTAACCAAACTTCCCAACCTAAGCCCCATGCGCCAAGTGTTGGAGATTCCCAGTTGTCTTCCACGAAACGAATGTCGTGAACAAGGGTATCAATACCAATGGCTTTTAATGAATCTAAGTACAACTGTTGAATGTTGTCTGGGTTTGGTTTCAGCACCACTTGGAACTGGTAGTAGTGTTGTAGGCGGTTTGGGTTCTCACCATAACGGCCATCTTTCGGACGGCGAGATGGCTGAACATAAGCAGCGTTCCAAGTTTCAGGGCCTAAGGCACGTAGGAAAGTTGCAGTGTGGAATGTACCCGCACCCATTTCCATATCGTATGGTTGAAGAATTACACAGCCTTGTTCAGCCCAGTAGTTTTGTAAGGCAAGAATTAAGCCTTGGAAGGTATCAATATGCGATATGGCGCGACTCATGGTCATCCACTTAAAATTAGATAAAAATTGTGCTCAATTATAAGGATTTTGGGGGTGTGTGGCAAAGGTTTCGCGTGAACAAGTGGGCTTTTAATGCCAGATAGAATAAAGGCACTGCGGGTTTTAAATGAAGCTGAGTCTTTATTGGTGAAATATGGTGGCAATAAGACAACTTCATCAGTGATACTGTTGTTAACGATGATCATGCTATAAAAATACAATGAAATTTAGGAATAATAAAATTATTCAAAGACTTATGGGTTCGAAGTGGTTGCATTGAAAAAAGGAAGACAGCATTCGGGTTGTGACAAAATGTTGTTATTACAAAACCATTTAGGACTTAAATGTGATGCCTATTTTCTTCATTTTCCTGTGGGTTCAATGATTCCACCACATCAAGATCTCGTACAGCAGGGGCGGCATTTTAGGTTGAATATCGTGATTAAAAAATCTAAAGCAGGTGGTGAATTTATATGTGAGCGAAGCATCATTGATTTACCAAGAGTTAAATTATTTAGACCGGATTTGTATCGGCATGAGGTTACAGAAGTGCAGGGCAGCTCACGCTATGTATTAAGTATCGGATGCGTAATCGATTAAATTTGATAGATAAAATTAATATCTTTAAGAAAATTCAGCCTGTCATTTTCAAAAAAATCCCAAATAACCAACAGGGTAATCGGTCTTTTATAACGTCTTTTGCAACTTAGGTGGCTTGGTACAGCATACGAAAATCGAATAAAAAATATCGCCGCTCAATGAACGTTTGCTATATGACTTTGGCGCGTCTATCGTTTAGAGATATTCTCAAAAAAAGAATCAAAATTCACCACTAAAAATTTAGTCGTAAAATAAAAAATGAGTCGTTTAGACTCATTTTTATCAAGGCTTTATGACTCAGATAAGCTTTTGGTTTTATTAATTACAATTTCAACCCGTCGATTTTTCTGACGACCTTCAGGATTGTCCTCACCATTAGATAGGGTATTCGGTTTAAGCGGCTGACTTTCTCCCATCCCGCTGATTTGATAATTTAAATCAATACCTTGGGCTTTAAAATAATCACGCACCGCTTCAGCCCGTTGTAACGACAGTTTTTGGTTGGCGGCATCTGAACCAATATTATCGGTATGGCCGACAATGGCAATAATGCCTTTACCTTTGCTTTTTAAGGTCTGGGCTGCTTGCTGTAACTCAGGTTCAGCTTCGGGTTTTAAATTGGCTTTGCCAAAATCAAACAGCACATCCGAACTTAAATTCACCTGAATATTAAATTCATTATGATTGGCACTTAAATCTGAACCGACAGCCGATAAATTACTGGCTTCTGCCTGAGGTTGACTTGGTTCAGATGGCTTCGGCTGCTGTTCTGGCACAGTCTGAGTGTTGTCTATTTCTGCGACGTTCTGTTCAGTCTGCGGTGGATCAGTTTTGGAATCTACACATCCTGCAATCAATAAGCTCAAACTTGCGCTATACAGTAATTTTCTCATTAGCGTTCAACCGGTATGCCGTCAAAAGAACCTGCATTACCTAAATTGATGCTAATGGTCTTGGTGCTTTCAGGCGGCGCAGGGAATTTAAAGGTGAGTAAAATAGGTTCATAACTGGCTTTTTGGATAGCTTTATTTGTTGCATTTAAAGGTGCTGCCATCCAAATGCCAGCATCATCTTGCAGCAGTCCTACTTTTTTGGCTGTGTCATCATCAATATAATTGGTTTGTGACAAATTAATGGATGTGCTCATAAATTCAGTGTTTCCATTTGGGGCAGGGTTAGGTTGAGCTATCACTTTTACAGTTAAAATTTTTCCAATCACCTTGACGCTTTGTAAACCTAAAGTGCCTTTACTCATGGGGATTTCAGCTAAAGTGGGTTGAGGCGCTGGTGTTTCAACTTGTGGTGCTGGTTCTCGAATAAGATCATCCCCATTTTTTGCAGTTTCAGTTGGGGCCATTTCTTGAGGTGTATTATCATTGGCTGGCGGATTGGCTTGTTGAGGTTCTTTGGAGCAGGCCGATAAACCCAAGCCAAGCACACAGAGGGCACACATTGCGAAGATATTTTTATTCATTCAGAACATCCTTTTTTCAAATATTTTTATAGGTCTTTTGACTATAGGGAATTTTAAACAGCTAGCCTGTCTAGGTTTTGTTGTAAAACGTTAATGAAATAAGAGAGATGAGCAGGTGATTGACTCGTGAGCATTATTCAGTTCTTTCGGCTTTAATTTGGATTAGATATTGTTCAGTAGAAAATTTTATAAGATAAAGGTATAAAATAAATACATCTTATAAGAGACTTCGTTTTATAATCGCCCATCTGTTCGAATAATCAATCAGGCATCTCGTGTTTCACGCAAAATCAGCTTGGCTTAATACGCTTAAACCCAACTTTAAAGTTTTACCATTAAAAGATCGCATCCTATGTGGGGTAGGTGCTTTGCTGGGCCTGAGTATTTCTTCGCTGATCAGTTGGCTGGCGCTAGATGACTTAAATGCGTGGTATATCGCCCCGATGGGCGCATCGTCCGTACTGCTCTTTGCTGTACCTGCCAGCCCATTGGCACAGCCGTGGAATATGGTAGTCGGTAATAGTCTTGCGGCCTTGATTGGCGTGACGTGTGCGATGTTTATTCCTAATTTAACCGAAGCATTTAGTATCGCGGTTGCATTAGCGATTATCTTAATGATGACCACAGACTCATTGCATCCACCAAGTGGAGCCGTGGCGATTACAGCGGTATTGGGCGGAGAGGCAGTCCATGATTTAGGCTATGCCTTTCTTTTTTATCCAGTCCTTTTAAATTCGGTCCTCTTGATGGTGGTTGCTATCATTTATAACCGATTACTAGGCAAGCAGTATCCACAAAAAGCACAAGTCAATACTCGGACGACAGATCCAACACCGACACAAAAAGTGTCGATTCAGCCAGCGGATATTCAGCAAGTCTTAGAACAGCAAAGTCAGTTGCTTGATATTAGTGAATATGACTTACAAAAAATTATTTTAGAAGCACAGCAGTTAGCTAGTCGTCGTGGTCTAAGCCAGTTTCATTGTCGTGATCTCATGAGCCAGCAAGTGATTAGCTTGCGTGCAGAAGATGATATTCAGTCAGCATTGGAAAAGTTTAAACAAGTCAATTTGATGAGTTTGCCAGTGGTGAGTGATTTGGATCGCTTGGTGGGAAATTTGGCTTTATATGATGTAGTGGAATGGTTTAAACGTGCCGCAGACCCCAAAGCCAGTTGGGAAAATCACGTTTATCAAATTATGAATCCCAAAGTGGTGACCGTGCAGCCGGATCAACCCATTCAAGATTTAGTGCCGTATTTTGTGGAAAGATCTTTTAATTATATTCCAGTCGTTGAGCAAAAACGGTTGGTGGGAATGATTAGCCGTGCTGATATGATTGCCGCCTTATATCAACAGTTAAATCAGCAAACAAAATCTTAAGCCTTAAACTTTGATTTAAATTCATCAGACTTAAATATGGTTTTGCCAAAATGTAGGCAAAAAAAAGCTACGGAATCTTGGGGGAGAAACCGTAGCGACCAAACTGGGTCAAAGGATTTTAACGTCTGTCATCATTCACAGTACGAATCGGGTCTGAATAGCCATTGGTACGGAAAAAGTTATCTTGTGCTTTAGGCATGACTATCCATAAAACCAAGTACACCAAAATACCGGGAAAGGCTGCGCTTAAGCATGATACAAAGATAAAAATAATACGCAGTAAATTTGCGTTCCAACCAAAACGTTCAGCAATACCCCCCATCACACCAGCAATCATGTTAGAGCGGTTTGAGCGATATAAACCAACATTGGCCATTCAGGTCTCCTTCAAAAAAAGAATAAATTTGAATATTTCCAAATTCATATTATAGAAATGGTGACAAGCTTTACGATTTAAAGGGTGCAGAAAAAAAATTAAGTAAAGTTATGTAATTTGAAGAATTGGTTTGATTAGTTTGCCTTTAAAATAGCTTGAGTATTAATTAAATATCAACGATAACAATGAGATATGATTAACATATATCGCAAATATATGTATACAGCGTTGATTTTTTGATTACAATATTAAGTCAGCAAGAACTGAAAAAACCAATGAATGATTGGTCTTGGCACATTATATGAAAACATCGGCTTCACCTTTTTTGATGAAATTTGCATATCTTTCAGTGTTTGCAGGAGTGTTCAGCCTCTCTTTTATTGGTTGTAGTCCAACGCCTCAACCCGCAGCGGAAAAGGGTGAAAGTTCGGCATCAACTGTCGCATCGGAAGTTCAAGCGAAGCAAGATCATGGAAAAAAATTAACCCAAGTGGCAGGGCAGGCGACATTGCCGAATGACGAGGACATAAAGTCAGCTCCTGTTCCTGAGCATGCCAAAATTTTTATTGGACGTTTTCATGCCAAAGTAAAATGCGATGACAGTTTTATTCCATGCCCAGAAGGCGATGCGGAGTTCATTCTTAACTTATTGCCAGATGGCACGGTACACCGCAGTATTATTCAAATTGGTAAAGTGTTTGCTGAAAAAACCAATACGCCAGGCATTAATGTGAAATACCGTAAGGATACGTGGAGTGTCAATGAAGCACATACCGAGCTGGTGGTTCATCGAAAAGAAGGCGTGAATTTTTATTATCACGTGATTAATGAAAATAAAATCACCATGGATTTAGACAAAATTCGTCAAGGTGAAGTTGATCGAAATCAGGAATTATTTTCCAAGGGTTATCCTCAGCCGCAACATGCCTATACCTTGGTGAAAGACCCAAATTAAATACTGCGAATGAAGTAAATAAAATTATAAATTGCGTTTGAGTGTCGGCGTGAAATTCGCAGACATTGGCTAATCGAATGCAACTAGCTTATAAAAAATTGAATTATTAATACGATATAGTTAAGACAAAACAGAATTGGTGGGTTGTGTGGGGTTCGAACCCACGACCAATAGATTAAGAGTCTACTGCTCTACCAACTGAGCTAACAACCCTGGGAAAATTTTAAAAGAGCATTTTAAAATTTTAGCAAGATAAACGAAGCGCGTAGTTTTGAATACTAGGGAATATTTGTTATCTAAAATTTTTCAGGTCAAATACTTCATCTAGCAAGACAAGAATGATACTTCGCAACATCGCTATAGCAAAATTTCGAGAATGGCGAATCAAAACCAATAATGGTGATGGTTTGTCTTGGTCGGAACCTGCAGGTTTCTTTTTCTTCAACTGCCGGAAGAAAGAAGCCCTAAGAAAGAATGGTGGGTCGTCCGCGACTCGAACGCGGGACCAATAGATTAAAAGTCTACTGCTCTACCAACTGAGCTAACGACCCTTAGGGGGTATGCACAAGATTGTAATCTAAAACTGGCATTTTAGAAAGATGGTGGGTCGTCCGCGACTCGAACGCGGGACCAATAGATTAAAAGTCTACTGCTCTACCAACTGAGCTAACGACCCATCTTGTGGTATCGAAGGAAATGGTGGGTCGTCCGCGACTCGAACGCGGGACCAATAGATTAAAAGTCTACTGCTCTACCAACTGAGCTAACGACCCATTTCGCTTGATGGTGCGTATTGTAGCAAGATCTGCTTCAAGCGCAAGTAAAAAATCATAAACTTGCTTGTGTTTGATTATAAATACAACAATGTGGCTCATTTTGACGGGTGATTGTCGTCAAAATGAGCAAGTTTGATTTAGAAACGGTATTGATAGGCCTGAATATTGTTATAAATTTCAGGAGTTAAATCACAGTAAGCAGTTGCATTTGGCAGCAATACCAATAAACGTTCATCTGTTTGCTGAGGATCAAAGGCTTGTTCTTTCAGCTTGTTTTTTTGGTATTTAAACGTACCTGTGGTTTCGACTTTTTTCTGTACACGTAAAAATACCGGTACAGCATAAGCGGGTAAGCATTTTTTAAATTGTAGAACCATTTCACTACAATCTTGTTCGTTGAGTTCGGCACCATCGGTGAGCGTGATGGCAGCCATACCTGCACGTCCATTGGTATCTGGAATTTCTACGCCATAAACCACAGCTTCAGCAATTTTATCGTACTCACTCACCATATTTTCAACTTCAGTGGTTGAAACGTTTTCACCTTTCCAGCGGAAAGTATCGCCTAGACGGTCGACAAATTGTGCATGACGGAAGCCAATATCACGGACCAAGTCGCCTGTGTTGAAGTATGAATCACCATGTTTGAATACATCTTTCATAATGACGGATTTGTTTTTTTCCGTGTCGGTATAGCCATCGAAAGGTGAGCGACGGGTAATTTTACCGATGAGTAAGCCGACTTCGCCTTTTTTGACTTTAATGCAGCGACCTTTAGCATCATGTACAGCTTCATTTTTTTCTTTATCAAACTGAATAATCGCATAAGGCGTTGGTGAAAAACCAACGGTATTGTCGAAGTTAAACACATTACTAAAGCCGACGTTGCCTTCACTTGACGCATAGAGTTCAAGGACTTCTTCAACCCCAAAGCGTTCTTTAAACTTATCCCAAATGTTTGGTCGCATGCCATTACCAATCATTTTTTTCACACGATGGCCTTTTTCAAGGTCTGAATGTGGGGCATCCATTAAATAGCGGCAAAGTTCGCCCACATAGCCAATGGCTGATGCATCAAATTTTTGTACATCTTTCCAAAATGAAGAGGTCGAGAACTTGCGGCGCAGGGCAAGGGTAGCACTACCTGCAATCACCCCACACCAACAAACCACAGTACCTGTAGCATGATAGAGCGGCAAGGTCACATACATCACATCATCTTTGTTCAAATTGAGGACGTGACCATATGTTCCATAAGCCAAAGTCCAACGGCTGTTGGTGAAAATCACCGCTTTAGGTAAGCCTGTTGTCCCAGAGGTGTAGATATAAAATAGGCCGTCTTTGCCTTTTACGCTTGCAGTGGTTGGCGTGTTGAATTTTGGAAATTCATCAATCGCTTCTGCAAGATTTAAGAAGCCTTTAGGTGCTTTACCGGCATCTACACGGGTGGCCTGATCTGCGAACCAATGTAAACGATCTGCAGCCACACTGAGATCATTACGAATCTCTTCTACGGCTTGACGGCATTCTTCGCCCACAATTACCGCAATTGGGTTTACTAAGTTGATACTGTGTGTCAGGACTTTGCCGACTTGTGAGGTGTTGACCAAGGCACTAGTGACGCCAATTTTGGCTAATGCCACGATAGTTGCCACGAGTTCAGATCGGTTCTCGATCATCACTGCAATCACATCACCTTTTTTTGCGCCGAGTGCTAGGTAATAGTGACCAATTTGATTGGCCCATTCATTGAGTTCGTTATAGGTGTATTTTTGCTCTTCAAAATATAGCGCATAGCCTTTGGGATTACGCTTTACGGCTTTTTCAAATGCAATCCCTAAGCCTGCGGAAGTATTTGGGGTACGTAAATAGGCTTGCTTTAGACCACTCAACAGGTTGGGTACTTTGCTAATGAACGCGGGAATTTTTGCTGCAACATCAGCAATCCCAATAAGGTCGTGTTGTGTAGTTTGGCTCATGTGAATCCTATTTATTTTTCGTAATCCGATACGGTCTATTTCTTTGCAATGAAATTTGCAGCAAATTCTACAATTGTCTTTTAATCGTTTCGATCTAGTGCAATCAACCTAATTTGACAAAAGTATCAAAAAAAAACCAGTCACCGAAATGACTGGATTTTTTTATTCACCTGCAAAATAGCAAATTACTGCTCAGTTGCGGTGTTTGCTTTTTTCGGTGGACGACCGCGAGGACGACGAGGGCGTGCAGGTTTTTCACCTTCAGCGGCCGAGTTTTCGTCTACAGGAACCTCAACTTTCTTTTCCGCTTCAACGGCTTGAGCTTTTTCTTCTACTGGTTTAGTAGGAGCTTCAGACACTTCTTCCGTCTTTTCAGGCTGCGCACTCACATCCAGTTCAGCTTGAACGGGTGTCAGTACTTCAGCTTGAACGGGTTCAGGTGCTTCAGTTTGACCTGCAACGTCGGATACATTGGCTTCAACTGTAGCAGCTTTAGCTTCTGCAACTACAGGCGCCTCAATAGTAGTGTCTGCGACAGGCGTAGCTTCCACCTCAGCATGTGCTTTTGCTTGGTCTTGTTTCGCTTGTTCAGCGGCAAGTTTAGCAAGGCGACGACGCTCACGTGGGTCATTAGCAACACGTTTATCTGACACAGGCTTTGGTGGTGTCAAATCCAACATTGGCGCTGGTTCAGCTTCAGGTGCAGCTTTTGCAACTTGAACATCACGAGTGACAGGCTTTTTCTCTACAGCTGTTTCAGCTGCAGGTGCAGTCAAAGTTGCGGCATATTCTTCCGTGAATTTTTGCAATGCACGGTTGAATGTTGGAATTAAGCCAAATTGCTCAATCAGTACTGAGCAGTCTTCGCCGTATACATGCTTAATCAAGCTGCTTATAGTGTATTGACCTAGTGTCGGCACTTGAGATGGCGAAATTTTCGGAGCCTGTGCTTGTTGAGCACGAGCTTCACGCTGTTCACGGCGGCGCTGACGAGGGTCATTGCTTGCACGAGACGGTTTTTGCTGCGCATGCTGTGGTTTATGCGCTGCTTCTTTTGTTTCAGTCGCAGGTTTTTCCACTTTTTCTGCTTCAACGACAGCGGCTTTTTGGACTACTGGGGTTTCTACAGGTTTTTCAACTGCTGGGGTAGTATTTAGCGCTACGATTTCGCTTTGAGCTTGATCAACATTTACTACAAGTGCTGTTGGCATCACGTCTTGACGTGGTGCATCAACAACTTCAACTTTAGGTTGACGTTGATTGCGGTTTTCAGGTTGTTGCTCAGTTGCAACTTCCTGAGCAATCGCTTGCTCGTTCAATACGCTTTGATCGCGGTGGCGATTTGGGCGATTTGGACGTTGTTGGTTGTTGCGGTCACGACGTGGAACAGACTGCGGTTGTTCATTGTTTTGAACATCTTGCTGTACTTGTTCGTTGTTGTGTTGACGACGTGAGTTACGACGGTTTTCACGTTGGTCTTGACGGTTGTCTTGACGTTCAGAACGTTGCTCTTGGCGTTCGTTTTGACGTGCTTCGTTATTACGCTGTTCTTGACGGTCTTGACGTGAAGGTTGTAACACTTCCTCATGAACTTGATGCGGTTGAGCTTCTTGTTCACGTGGCTCTTTATGCTTAGTACGCTTTTTGTTGTGACGTTTTTCTTCACGTTCAGCTTTTTCTGAATGGCTGTCACGTTCTTGTTTGTGCACAACAGAAGAAGGCGCAAGGTAAGCATTATTGTCTGCGACAACAGCAGGCGCTGCCGATGCAGGGGTAATTTGACCAAACTGGCCACGGCTTGCAGCACCGCCATTTACCATTTGTTCAATTGCAGCAGCGGCATTGTTTGCAGTACGCGACTGGTCAACGGTTGCAGCTTGTTTTTGAACAAATAAGTTTTCTAACCATGCACATGGACTAGATGATGCTGCAGGAGCGGCAACTTGTGCAGGTGCTTGTTGGGCAGCAACAGGTTGTTGCTTATTCTTTTTGTGGCCTTTTTCTTGTTGTTGTACAGGTGCTTGTTGCTGAGCAGCAGCGGCCTGTTCTTCACCTAAGTGCCACTCAGATGCTTCGTAACCCAATTCTTTTTCGCTAGAACGTGTTGCTTCAGTGCGTTCATAACTTGTCGGTGCAAAACCTTCAGGGTTATATGAAATTTCGTAATGTGGTGTTTCTAGGTGAGGGTGTGGAAGTACAGTCACACGGACATTTGAAGTTTGCTCAAGATATACAAGGCTGTGACGCTTTTCATTCAATAAGAATGCAGCAATTTCAACAGGCACTTCAACTTGAACTTCACCATGACGTTCGCGTAGCGCAATCTCTTCCACTTTACGCATAATCGAAAGTGATAAAGAGCGTAGGTCACGTACCATACCTGTACCATGACAGCGTGGGCATACATAACCAGTGGCTTCTTCAAGCGATGGACGTAAGCGTTGACGGCTCATTTCCATCAAACCAAAGCGTGACAATTGACCGAATTGGATACGCGCACGGTCACTTTGTGTTGCTTCACGAAGTTTAGCTTCAACCATACGTTGGTTACGGTCTTTGGTCATGTCGATGAAGTCGATCACAACCAAACCACCGATATCACGTAAACGTAATTGGCGAGCAATTTCTTCTGCTGCTTCAAGATTGGTATTTAGCGCTGTATCTTCTACGTCGCTACCACGTGTTGATTTTGCAGAGTTAATATCAATTGAAACCAATGCTTCAGTTTGGTCAATCACAATTGAACCACCAGAAGGAAGTTTTACTTCACGCTCATAGGCCGTTTGGATTTGACTTTCGATACCAAAATGAGCAAATAACGGTTCATTTAAAGTATAAGTTTTTAATTTGTCGATTTGACGTGGCATCACCGCTTTAACAAAGTTATATGCTTCGTTATACGCTTGCTCAGAGTCAATCAGAATTTCAGCAACATCATCACGTAAATAGTCACGAATCGCACGTGTAACCACACCGGCTTCTTGGTGAACCAACATTGGTGATGGACCTGAACTTGATGTGCTTTGGATTTGTGCCCAAAGGTCAAGCAAGTGTTGCAGGTCAAGTTGCAGTTCTTCTTGAGAACGACCAATACCTGCAGTACGTACAATTACGCTCATGCCACGAGGGACATTTAAAGACGCCAACATTTCTTTCAATTCTTCACGAACTGAACCTGAAATTTGACGGCTAATACCGCCACCTTTCGGGTTGTTTGGCATCAATACCAAATAACGACCAGCAAGTGAGATAAATGTAGAAAGGGCAGCACCTTTATTACCACGTTCTTCTTTTTCCACTTGAACCAAAAGTTCAGTGCCTTCAGTGATCAATTCGCGGATGTTTGAAGTTTGGCGAGGATCTGCTTTGTAATAAGAATTGGCAATTTCGCGCATCGACAAGAAGCCTTGACGACCTGCACCGTATTCAACAAATACAGCTTCTAATGAAGGTTCTACGCGGGTCACATGACCTTTATAGATATTCGATTTTTTTTGTTCACGGGTACGATTCTCTAAGTCAAAATCGTAAAGACGCTGACCAGTGACAAGTGCAACGCGAATTTCTTCGGCATGTGTTGCATTAATCAACATACGTTTCATGGGTGTAACACCTAATAGTGATACACAGAAGAACATCGCCTGACTCGTAGCGAGCATCAGATAGCATGGATCAAGTTGCACAGATCGAAAAACATCATCTGTGCATGTGTACCGACCTTCTTTGGGCGGGCAACGGTTTTTGATTCACGTATTGATGATGGCAATACGGCTTCAATCTTTTAAACGATTAAAGTCACCTGAACGCGTTTCACTGGCGGACAAACGGTGCATTGGATGTGAGTAACTTTCACTGTCACATTGCTCGAAGAGCATCCATTCATATCTGATAGAGCGTCTTGATACGGAATTATCATCGTACCTTTACAAACTGTGCAGATCCAATGCATCAAACGTTGTGGCCTGAACACGATTTCCAGGGAGCGACTGGTCTGATGTGTATCAGTTTACGTTTAAAAACCAACCTTGGTTGGCACATATTTTTTTGGGGCAAACTGTTTTATGTACCTACGGCACAATTAAACGCAACAGTTTGCAGTTTTGCCGATATAATAAGCCTTCGGCGTCGGCATAATTCTTTTGGGACCTTTCCGAGCTAAATGAGTAATTGCTTGAAAGTTCAATGACAGTAAATACTGAAATGAATCAACTTTTACTCAGTTACGGTGGTTTCCGTGCGCTGACTATATCAAACCTTGCATCATCTGCCTATGGGCTAAGCTTATGTTTCTTGCGAAAAGTATAGCTTAAATGATCAATTTTTAATCAATTTTAGTATTTTTTTAGGTCACAGTAACTGTATGAATTCTACGCAAGAATGGCAAAGCGTCACCTGGTTTGAAGTGGACGAGCATCAGGCGGGTCAACGTATTGATAATTTCCTGTTTAGTCGTCTGAAAGGTGTGCCTAAAAGTCGCATTTATCGTCTGATTCGTGAAAGCCAAGTCCGCGTCAATAAAAAACGCGTCAAAGTGGAAACCAAACTCAATATTGGTGACCAAGTTCGAGTTGCTCCAATTCGTTATGAGCAAAAAGATGAGTCTGCGGTTCCTGTATCGGATAAAGTCGCGCAAAGTTTACTGAGCCGTGTGGTGTATGAAGATGAAGGCTTAATGGTGGTAAACAAACCTTCTGGTATTGCTGTTCACGGCGGTAGTGGTGTGGCGTATGGCTTGATCGAAGGTTTACGTGCCGCAACAGGGAAGAAATACCTTGAGCTGATTCACCGAATTGACCGCGACACTTCTGGTTTGGTGATGATTTCGAAAAAACGTAGTGTGTTAAAAAGCCTGCAAGACATGTTACGTGAGCACAAAATCCAAAAAACTTATGCTGCTGTGGTGAAAGGCGTGGTGAGTTTGGATAAGCAGCTCATTGATCAGCCTTTGCATCGTTACGAACTGGCAAATGGCGAGCGTCGTGTTCGTGTATCACCTAAAGAAGGTAAAGAGTCGAAGACGCTGTGGAAAGTGAAAGAACGTTTTATGCATGCCACATTGGTCTATGCGTCTCCACTTTCGGGCCGTACCCATCAGATCCGTGTACATGGTTTAAGTATTGGTCATCCATTGGTGGGCGATGAAAAATACGGTCATGAAACTGAATACCGTGGTCCAAAGCCACGTCGTTTATGTCTACATGCTATGCGTTTAGAAATTCCGGGTTACCAAACCATTGAAGCGCCATTGCCAGAAGATATGCAAAGCCTTGTGGCGCAGCTACGCGCGCAAAAAGCCGACAAAGTGGTGAAGTCTTCAGAAGATGACGAGTAAGTTTTAAATACGAGACTTCTCTCCCTGAGCAGGACTGCTTCGTAAGTTTTCTTTCTCCCTCTCCTTTAAGGAGAGGGCCGGGGTGAGGTAAATAAATTGATGCACTCCAGAATCTGAATTACCAAACACTGAATCAAATCTAGGAAAACGTATGAACTCAGCTGTAAAACTAGTCATTTTCGATTGGGATGGCACTTTATTTGATTCTGTGGGTCAAATTGTAGCGAGTTTAAAATTTGCAGCAGATCAATATTCACAGCCGCTGACCGATGCTGATGCGAAAAGCATTATTGGTTTAGGTCTGCCGGAAGTCGCACAGCGGTTATTTCCGACGGTTCCTGAATTGCACAGCGACATTTTGCAAAGTTATGCCGATCACTATGTGGCCCATTCCAAAGGGGATATGTGGTTTGATGGTGTCGCGGATATGTTGCAGGAATTACGCGATGCCGGTCTACAATTGGCTGTTGCAACAGGAAAAAGTCGTAAAGGTCTAGACCGTGTCTTGGCTCAAACGCAAAGTCATGAGTTGTTTCGTGCGACACGTGCAGCCAGTGAAACCAAATCTAAGCCAGATCCGTTGATGTTGGCAGAAATTTTGGCGGAAACAGGACTACGTGCCGATCAAGCCATTATGGTTGGTGATACGTCGTATGATTTAGAAATGGCCCTCAATATTCAGATGCCACGTGTAGGCGTGAGCTATGGAGTGCATACTGTAGAAACACTCCAGTGTTTTCAACCCTTACATATTGCACATAGCGTAGGTGATTTGACTGAATTTCTACTAGAACACGTGAAATTACGTCTAGCTGTATAGTTTTAGATACAAACGAGTAAAAAGGGTGAAATTTGTTTTCACCTTTTTTGTTACCAAATGAATAGTAACGCAAGCTCTAGTTGTTGAAATGAGTAAATTCAATTATTTAAAAAAGTAATAACACTAGATTTTTCTACAATAACAAGCAGTCTTCTAGCAAATTTACCTTAAAAAGTTGAGCGCAACTATTTGGCCTTTTACCACAAGCTGGAATAGATTTTTTGTTTGAATTTTTGGTTTTATCTTATTGTTGTTTATTGATTTATTTTTAAATTTTCAATTTATTAAACTAAATCAGATGAAATTGAACACCTATGCGTAAAAGTTGGCCTGACGCTAAAATAATCTTTTAATCTTATCTTTTAGTCGTATAAGCCAAGTTTTTTAGTAGAGATTCAGATTTAAGGGCGAAAAGAATAGTGAATTTTATTTAATTATTTTGACTTAAGTTTTTGAATATTAATAACAAATAATGATTAATTTATAGCTAATAGCTATAGTCATAAATAAAATAAGTATTGGTATTCACTTTCTAAAATCTCGATGCTAAATGCATCTAAACATAACGTGTAGCGTGTCGAGTGAAATGCGTTAAGCGAATCCTGACATGGCTTTCATCACTTTGACTTTGATGGTGATCGGGATGAAACACGTTGTGCATCCAATTTTTGCAGTTTAAGGAAACATTGATGTCGAATTCTGCTGTTGTTGAATCAGTTGCGCAAGCATTACGCGATGCGGAAGTAAATCAGGCTGCGATTGCACCGATCCGTCCACAACTTGGTGGTGAAAGTGCTGATGTAGATATTGCTTATGCCGTTCAAGAAGTGAATACCAAACGTGCGGTGGCAGAAGGTCGTCGCCTTGTAGGTCGTAAAATTGGCTTAACTTCAAAAGTTGTACAAGCGCAGTTAGGCGTTGATCAACCTGACTTCGGTATGTTGTTTGCTGACATGGCGTATGGCGATGGTGAAGAAATCCCTGCTGGTTTATTGATTCAGCCAAAAGTTGAAGCAGAAATTGCTTTGGTGATTAACCAAGATTTGACCAAAGAAAAACACACCTATGCAGACATTATTAGTGCAACAGAATATGCACTGCCTGCAATTGAAGTGGTCGATAGCCGTATCGAAAACTGGAAAATCTCGTTGATTGATACTGTGGCAGATAACGCATCTTCAGCAGGTTTTGTGCTGGGTTCTAAGCCTGTAAAACTTGCAGATCTTGACCTTGTAAATTGCAAAATGGTCATGACTCGTGGTGAAGAAGTGGTTTCACAAGGTGTGGGTAAAGCGTGTCTTTCTAACCCATTAAATGCAGCAGTGTGGTTGGCTGACGAAATGGTTCGTCGTGGTCGTCCATTGCTTGCAGGTGACATCGTATTGACCGGTGCCTTAGGCCCAATGGTTGTGGCAAATCCTGGTGATGAATTCAAAGTTGAAATTGAAGGCTTTGGTTCTGTGACTGCAGCATTTGCAGCGAAATAAGCTTGGGTTTTACGGAATTTTTAAGAGTACACATTCATGAAAAAGATTAAATGTGCATTGATCGGTCCAGGGAACATTGGTACTGACTTGCTTTACAAACTTCAACGCAGCGAATTTTTAGAACCAGTATGGATGGTCGGTATTGATCCGACGTCTGAAGGTTTGGCTCGCGCTGCTAAAATGGGTTTAAAAACCACTGCTGAAGGCGTAGACGGTTTACTTGCACACGTGCTTGAAGACGAAATTAAAATCGCATTTGATGCAACTTCTGCCTATGTTCATGCTGAAAACAGCCGTAAGTTAAATGAACTTGGCGTGTTAATGATTGACTTAACACCTGCTGCAATTGGTCCTTACTGCGTACCACCTGTCAACCTTGAAGCATTGCTTGAACAAGGTGAAGTGCCAAACGTCAATATGGTAACTTGTGGCGGTCAGGCAACGATTCCTATGGTTGCTGCGATTTCACGAGTTCAGCCTGTTGAATACGGCGAAATCATTGCAACAGTTTCAACAAAATCTGTGGGTCCAGGTACACGTAAAAACATTGATGAATTTACTCGTACGACTGCTGGCGCTATTGAAAAAGTGGGTGGTGCGAAACAAGGTAAAGCGATCATCATCATTAACCCTGCTGAGCCACCACTGATGATGCGTGATACTGTGCACTGTCTGGTTGAAGGTGAACCAGATCAAGCAGCAATCACTGAATCTGTACATGCGATGATTCTTGAAGTTCAAAAATATGTACCAGGTTACAAACTTGTAAATGGTCCTGTATTTGACGGTAACCGTGTTTCAATCTTCTTAGAAGTTGAAGGTTTAGGTGATTATCTTCCTAAATATGCAGGTAACCTCGACATTATGACTGCGGCAGCTGCACGTACTGCAGAAATGTTTGCAGAACGCGTATTAAACACTGCTGAAGCTTAAGGAATACCAAAATGTCTAAGATTATTATTAATGATATGACTTTACGTGATGGTATGCATCCTATGCGCCATCAAACTACACCTGAACAAATGGTTGCCATTGCAACTGCTTTGGATGATGCAGGTGTACCTTTAATCGAAGTTACGCATGGTGACGGCTTAGGCGGTAACTCTGTGAACTATGGTTTTGCAGCAGCAACCGATGAAGAATACCTAAAAGCGGTGATTCCAAACCTGAAACAGGCGAAAGTATCTGCACTGTTATTGCCAGGTATTGGTACGGTTGATCATTTGCATATGGCACATGATGTAGGCGTATCAACGATTCGTGTAGCAACACATTCAACTGAAGCAGACGTTTCTGAACAGCATATTACGGCTGCGCGTAAACTCGGCATGGACACTGTGGGCTTCTTGATGATGGCGCACATGGCGACACCAGAGAAATTACTCGAAGAAGCACAAAAAATGGTGTCTTACGGTGCAAACTGTATTTATGTAACAGACTCTGCAGGTTACATGCTTCCTCAAGATGTAACTGACCGCGTGGGTATTTTACGTGCCAACCTGGCTTCAGAGATCGAAATCGGTTTCCACGGTCACCATAACTTAGGTATGGGTGTTGCGAACTCTGTTTCAGCGGTTCAAGCTGGTGCAACGCGTGTCGATTTAGCTTCTGCAGGTTTAGGTGCAGGTGCAGGTAATACTCCACTTGAATTGTTTGTTGCGGTTGCCAACCGTATGCAAATGGAGACAGGTGTGGACTTGTTTAAAGTGCAGGATATTGCTGAAGACTTGATCATTCCAATGATGACGCATCAAATTCGTGCAGACCGTGATGCAGCAACTTTAGGTTATGCCGGTGTTTACTCATCGTTCCTATTGTTCGCAAAACGTGCCGAAGCAAAATATGGAGTATCTGCGCGTGAAATTCTACTTGAGCTTGGTCGTCGCGGTACGGTGGGCGGTCAGGAAGATATGATCGAAGATTTGGCATTGACCATGTCTAAAGCAAAAGAAGCCAATGCTTAATTTGCTTTAAATCAAAAAGCGCCCGAAATGGGCGCTTTTTTTATGTCTGAAGTGGCTGTGTTGGTTTGAGATGGGCTTGAGATTACGTTGAGATTGATTTGAGGCATGAAAAGTGGATTGAAATAAGAAATATCTTACGAACCAATGGCTGATTTCGAGCAGCCATAGTAGTAAAATTTAACTTTAAGTTGTTGATGATTATATAAATTAAATATCATGTCATAGCTAAATTTTATAACTCAAATAAGGATAAATCTCAGTAAAAAACTTTGTTTAAACTTAAAAGCAATTAATACAGCGCATGTAATTGCAAAAAATAAAAAACTTTAAATTTTATGTTAGTAAAACATGGGGTTAATTTAATCAGTTGTTCTAAATAATAAAAAAGAGTTATTGTTTTAATCTCTAAGGAAAATAACCAGAAATAGCTTCCAAAGTTCAAGTCGTACAAAAGCCTGATAAACCTTAATACTGTAGTCGGATTTTTTTCCAAGGTATTGTTGAGCATGATGATGTCATAGCTTAATTTGATCACTGGGAATAAGCCATGCGTCGTCAAAATTTATGGATAGCAATTCTTGCTGCGACAGCAACATTAGGAACATCTGCAACTTATGCGGATTTTGTTGACGACAGCCAAGTGCAATTGAAATTTAAAAACTTTTATTTGGATCGTCAAATTGAAGATACTCCAAATAAAAATTGGGGTTCATGGTCGCAAGGCATTACGCTGGATGCGAAGTCAGGTTATCAGGATATTGGCGCGGGCATTCAAGTCGGCGCGGACCTGCTGGTACAGCATGCCTTTAAACTCAATGGCCGTGATACCAATGCAGACTTTATTTTGCCGCACGATGGTAAAGAATCAAAAGATAACTTTGGTAAAGTGGGTGTGACCCTTAAAGCCAAAGTGTCAAAAACTGAATTGAAAGTGGGCGAGCTATTGCCGGTATCTCCAGTGCTAGTATTTGATCCATCACGTCAGTTGCTGACTACTTACAGCGGTGCATGGCTGGAGTCGAAAGACCTGAAAGATACCAAGTTGACCGTGGCTTATATTGACGGTATTAATAATCGTTATGATAACCAGTTCCGTGATTTAACTTTATTTTCACCAGGTAAAGAGCTGCCGAATGGAAAAATAGGTCATTTTGACAACGGTCCAGCATCTGACGGGATGTATATTGCGGGGATTGATCACCAATTTACGCCTGAAATTGGTGGTAGCTACTGGTATGCCGATGTTCAAGACATTTACACACAGCAATATGTCGGCGCGAACTATAAAACTAAGTTAGGTGACAAAGCCAAACTGGATAGCCATATCCGTTACTTCGATAACTCGGATTCGGGTGACAAACTGTATGGCGAAATTGATAACCAAGCGTTATCGGTTGGTGCGAAAGTGAATTACGGTTCGCATACCTTTGGTTTGGGTTATCAACAAATGTTTGGTGATAATGCATTCCCAACACTGGGTGGATGGGTGCCGCAGCCGTACTTAGTCAACTGGGGTATAGCAACATTTACTGCAAAAAATGAAAAATCATGGGGCTTTACGTATGGTTATGACTTTGCAGAGCTTGGTGCGAAAGGCCTAAATGCTACAGCGGTTTACTTTACAGGTTCTGATGCAGAAATTGGTACTGCAAATGGCATCCTGAAAGATCAAAAATCTGATGAGCTTAACTTAATCGTGAACTACACCGTGCCTGAAGGTAAGTTGAAGGGCTTAGGCTTCCAGGCAATGTATATCGATGCCGATTTCGATTACAAATCTGACTTGCAAGAGTACCGTGTCGCGACAACTTATACCTATAAGTTCTAATTTCTCAGGATAAAAAAGAGGGAAGTGGATTCATTGCTTCCCTTTTTATTTGCTGGGTTATTTAAAAAAGAAATACCTCAAAGATTTTATGGATATATTTTTGAGTTATGTATTTAAAAACAATAACTTAAATTATAGTCTATTTGTTGTTTATGATCGTAAATATGTATCAGTTAGCAGTGGCTGAACAGGTAATATGAGACTGTAAAAACCACAAAATCCAAAAGAGTCCCCCTTGTGTTTAAATCCGTTATGGATTGAAACATAAGCTCTACGCAATACGAGGAGCGTGTATGAGCACTGTTCAGATTCCTGACTATACAACTGATTCATTCTTTGGTTTAGAAGATAAATGGATTGAAACTGCTGAAGGCGAATTAACGCATTACCACGAAGTGGGTGAAGGCACACCAATTCTATTTTTACACGGTTCAGGTACAGGTGTATCTGCTGCTGCAAACTGGTGGTTAAACCTTCCACAAATTGGTGAACAAGCACGTTGTATCGCTATCGATACGATTGGTTATGGTCAAACTGTTGTTGCACCGAATACTGCTTATGGTATCCGTGCTTGGGTTGATCACGCTGTACGTACGTTAGATGCCCTAGGTATTGAAAAAACTTGGTTAGTGGGTAACTCACTCGGTGGCTGGTTAGCATTCCAAATGGCTTTGGACTATCCAGAACGTGTATTGGGTATCGTGTCTATGGGTACAGGCGGTGCTAAACAAACTGCAGCACTTAAAGCACATGCAAACCCTGTATTAACCGAAGAAGGCATCAAGAAAACCTTGTCTATGTTTGTTGTAAACAAAGACTTGATCACAGACGAATTGGTAAAAGTACGTTTCGCTTCTGCTGCAAATGACTATGCATCAAATCGTTTGATGGATGTTGTTGGCGCACGTGACCGTGACCGTTTCGAATTCCCACTCGACTTCGAAAAAATGAAAGACATTACTGTGCCAGTATTGTTGATTCACGGTGTACAAGACGTGGTGATTCCTGTATCTCGTACGTGGGATATTTTGAACACAGTTCCTCATGCTGATGCGCATATCTTTAGCCAATGTGGTCATTGGTCACAAGTTGAAAAAGCTGAAGAATTTAACACGGTTATTAAAGATTATTTAAAAGCGCGTGGTGTGTAATTTCTTGTCACTGACATGAAATTCAAAAAAAGGATGGTTTTGCCATCCTTTTTTTTATATAAATCTTTTGAAAGAAATACTTTAAATGAGTATTATTCTCATTAGCAGGTCGACAGTGTACGGTCTAAATCAGTAAAAAGGCATAAAATAAGCTCATCTAAATGGTTGGGGAAGGGGAATTATTTATTAGACTTAAGTTGTAAATCGGCTATTCTTAGCAATTTTTATCAATATCTAAACTAAAATTTATAAGTTATTTTCCATCAAGTCGATATGCATGATAGATAAAATGCGTCGATTAAAACATTTAAACGATTAAAAAAGCGACTTTTTAGCCATAAAAAAAGCACCATTATTTATTTCAAAAATAATGGTGCTATATCTATAAATTATGACTTGGCGAAAATTAACGCTGTTCGCGATTGATATCGAGATAAAAAACTTTGGTTAGCAGTTCAAGGAATTTATCTACAGCCACAGAACTCGCCGTTTTTCGGTAACTTACGTACAGGTCTAGATACGGTAATTCGACATCTAAAGGACGAATGACAGTATTGTTCATGGTCAATGGCGCGATGTATCCCGGTAGGATCGTGCAGCCTAAACCCATGCCGATGGAGTTAATGTTAAACAGGATATTGTCGGCTTTTTGCACGATATTAAATTGAACGCCATGGTTAGAAGCAAAGTCTAAAATGGCTTCATGCAATGTGCCTGATTGTTCGCGTGCAGGAATGATAAAATCAATACCATTCAATGCTTTAACTGGAATGCGCTCGTACTTCGCTAAAGGGTGATCTTTGGGTAAAATAAAGATCAGCGGTTCACGCAGTACAAACTGACTTTCAATTTCGTCGCTGTGGAAGTTATTGCGGGTAAAAGTGATGTCCAGTTCACCTTTTTGCAGCAATTTCATCTGATCACGGTTATTTAAACTGAGTAATTCAATCTTGAGTTCTGGGTTCTGAACACGTAAATTTGGCAGCACATAAGGGAAGATTTTCATCTCTGCGACAGGGACAAAACCAATGCGCAGCATCTGCTGTTTGGCTTGTGAAACCTGACGTGCCATCGCCACGGCCTTGTCTGCTTGAGCTAGTGTCAAACGTGCTTGTTCTAGAAATACGGCACCTTCTTCTGTGAGCTCAACTTTACGTTTAGTACGGTGCAACAGTTTTACGCCGACATCTTCTTCAAGATCTTTAATTTGTTGGCTTAAAGAAGGTTGAGCAGTATAAAGTTTTAACGCAGCTTTACTGAAATTGAGTTCTTCAGCGACAGTAATAAAGTAGCGTAAGTGTCGTAATTCCATATAATCAACCCGTGGAGTAATCCAAAAAATGTCTTACTTAGAAGTCCGTTCAGTATAATCTATAAACAACTATTGCGTGAGGATTATTTTACCATTCACGAAATAAATGGTGTTCTCGGCAATTTAAAAAAAATGCCATAAAAAAAATCTACCGTAATAATCCATAAAATCTCTTAATTAAAACAAAATAAATATTTCCCGAATATCGCTCTAAAATCCATCATCGTTGAAAAGTTGAGTCTATTACTTTGTGCCTTACTGGTCACAGGAGAGCTTTTCATGAGTGGAAAAATTGATGTGCGCGAAATCGATGCTTTGGTCGATGCACAAAATGGACGTATCACGCCATCTATCTATACCGATCCAGACATTTACGAACTTGAATTAGAACGTGTGTTCGGTCGTACATGGTTATTCCTATGCCATGAGAGCCAAATTCCTAAAGCCGGCGATTTCTTCAATACCTACATGGGTGAAGATCCGATTATCGTGGCACGCCAAAAAGACGGCTCAATCAAAGCATTCTTAAACCAATGTCGTCACCGCTCTATGCGTGTGAGCTTCGCAGACTGTGGTAATACACGTGCATTTACTTGCCCGTACCATGGCTGGTCTTACGGCATTGATGGTTCTTTAAAAGATATCCCACTTGAAGACCGCGCGTTCCCGCACGGTGCTTGCAAAGAGAAATGGGGTCTTGTTGAAGTTAACCGTGTTAAATCATACAAAGGCTTAGTATTCGCTTGTTGGGATGAAACTACACCTGACCTAGAAGAATACATGGGCGATATCGCTTGGTACTTAGATGGTGTTCTTGACCGTCGTCCAGGTGGTACAGAAATTATCGGTGGTGTACACAAGTGGGAAATCGAGTGTAACTGGAAATTTGCAGCTGAACAGTTTGCATCTGACCAATACCACGCATTGTTCTCTCACGCATCTGCGATCCAAGTATTGGGTGCAAAACCAGATGACGAATCATCTAAGAAATTAGGTGCTGCACAAACCGCTCGTCCTGTTTGGGAAACTGCGAAAGACGCGATTCAATATGGTTCACGCGGTCATGGTTCAGGCTTCTTCTTTACTGAAAAACCAGATGCAAACGTTTGGGTAGACGGTGAAGTGGCGAACTACTTCCGTGAAACATTTGATGAAGTTAAAGAGCGTCTTGGTGAAGTACGTGCACTTCGTCTTGCTGGTCACAACACCATGTTCCCAACATTGTCTTGGTTGAACGGTACTGCAACGCTTCGTGTATGGCACCCACGTGGTCCAAATAAAACTGAAGTGTGGGCATTCTGTATTGCAGACGCTGAAGCATCTCAAGAAGTAAAAGAAGCATTCGAACGTTCTGCAACACGTGCATTCGGTCCTGCTGGTTTCCTTGAGCAAGATGACTCTGAGAACTGGATTGAAATTCAAAAAGTTTTACGTGGTTATAAAGCCCGTCAAAACAAATTAATTATGGAAATGGGTAAAGGTAACGAGAAAGTACGTGAAGATGGTATCCCTGGTATCACCAACTACATTTTCTCAGAAACAGCTGCACGTGGTATGTACCGTCGTTGGGCTGACCTATTGATTCATGAAAAATGGGAAGACGTTGAAGCTGCGGCTGACGAATATGAGAAGGAGCTTATGAAATGAGTCAAATTAGTTTAGAACTCCATCACCAAATTAGTCAGTTTCTTTATCGTGAAGCAAAATTGCTTGACGATTGGAAGTTCCGCGATTGGTTAGCTGTATTAGCTGAAGATATTTCTTATACGTTACGCACAACACCAAACGCGCAAACACGTGACCGTCGACGTTCGATTGAGCCGCCAACAACTTGGGTATTTAACGATACAAAAGATTTGTTGGAACGCCGTGTAGCTCGTTTAGAGACAGGTATGGCTTGGGCTGAAGAACCTCCTTCACGTACAACACACATGGTTTCAAATGTGATTGTTGAAGCGACTGAAGTTGAAGGCGAATACGACGTTTACGTAACGTACTTGTTGTACCGTACCCAGAAAGAGAAAGATGTAACAATCTACTGTGGTAAGCGTCACGACAAGATCCGCAAAGTCGACACTGAGCAAGGTTTCGAAATCTTCAACCGTAAGATTACCCTTGATCAGGTGACTTACAACTCACATAACCTGAGCGTGTTCTTCTAATGAATAAGATTTTTGTTTGCCAAGTTGACGAATTAGACGAAGGCGAAGCATTGAAAGTAGATTGCGGCGTTAACGGTATCGATGCGCTTGCAGTATTCAACAACAATGGCGAATTTTTCGCGATGAACGACCGTTGTTCACATGGTAATGCTTCAATGTCTGAAGGTTACCTTGAAGATGATGGCACTGTTGAATGTCCACTTCATTCGGCTCGATTCTGTTTGAAAACTGGTCAAGCATTATGCTTACCAGCAACAGATCCTATCAAGACATTCCCTGTGATTGTTGAAGATGGTGCTTTATACGTAGAGATGGCAGGAGAGTAATCATGGGTTGGCTACAAGGCGAAGTTGCACTTATTACCGGTGGTGGTTCAGGCTTAGGCTGGGCATTGGTTGAACGTTTCTTAGAAGAAGGTGCAAAAGTTGCCGTTCTTCAACGTTCTCAATCGAAAGTTGATGCATTGAAAGAACATTTTGGTGACCGCGTGCTTGCGATCGCAGGAGATGTAGCCAGCTATGAAGATAATGTTCGCGCAGTTCAAGCAACTGTAGAACATTATGGCAAACTTGACTGTTTCGTCGGAAACGCAGGTATCTGGGATCATTACGCAGATATCGTCAATACATCGGGTGAACAGCTGGAGAAAGCTTTTGATGAGATTATGGGTATTAACACCAAATCTCTCATCTTAGGTGCCAAAGCTGCACTTGATGCATTGATAGCTTCAGAAGGTTCTATCATATTTACTTTGTCTAACTCAGCACTGTATTCGGCAGGCGGAGGCCCTGTATACACAGCGTCTAAGCATGCTGGCGTTGGGATCATGAAAGAATTAGCCTACGAGCTTGCGCCTAAAGTACGAGTGAACGCTGTTGCTCCGTCGGGTATGAATGTCAACATCAAAGGCGCTGCTTCTTTAGGCCAAGAAAACCTCGGTCTACTCGATGCACGTGATCCTGAGAAGATTGCACGCGGCATGCCGCTCAATTTCTTACCCGAACCTGAAGATATGACTGGTTCATACGTGTTATTGGCTTCTCGTCAAAACAACCGCCCATTAACTGGTGTTTTAATTAATGCTGAATGTGGTCTGGGTATCCGTGGTTTACGTCAACCACGTGCTGGCTTCTTTGACGAGATTTAATTCGCCAAATACGTAAAGGACTTACTCGGCAGCCGTCTTGGCTGCCTTCCGTTTAGGAGTCACCCATGGCCGTTAAACTTATTTGTGCATCGCACAGTCCCCTAATGGAATTCGCTTCTCCGCAAGAGAAATACAAAGAGGAAAAAGTTCGTGAAACTTTTGCCCAACTTGCGAAAGAAGTTGAAGACTATAATCCAACATTGATCATTACTTTTGGTCCAGACCATTTCAATGGTTTCTTCTATGACCTCATGCCATCTTTCTGCGTCGGTATTCGTGCCAAAGCCGCAGGTGACTGGGATTATGGTAAAGACAATGATCACATCAACGTACCTGAAGAAACTGCAGTGAATTTAGTACGTCGTGTGTTGGATGAAGGTGTTGATGTTGCATACTCTTATCGTATGCAGGCAGACCACGGTGTGACTCAACCATTACATTTCCTTTGTGGTGGCAAGCTTGATCGTTATCCAACGATTCCAATTTTTATCAATGGTGCAGCTGCACCGATGCCAACAACCAAGCGTACAGTCGCTTTGGGTCGTGCAGTCGGTCAGTTCATTAAATCATTGAACTTAGAGAATGAACGTGTACTTGTTTTGGGTACAGGTGGTTTGTCTCATGATCCACCAACGCCGCAAATGGGTTCAGTTCCACCAGAAGTGGAAGAGTTCCTGATTGCAGGTCGTAATCCAACTGAAGAGGCACGTAATACACGTCAAGGCAAAATCATTGCTGTCGGTCAAAAACTCGCAGCGGGTGATACTTCTGTCGCAGTGCCTTTAAACCCAGAATGGGATCGTGCATTGCTTGATACTTTCGCCAAAGCTGACTTTGCTGCCATTGAAGCGATGACTGAAGCTGAAATTCGTGTTGAAGGCGGTCGTGGCGGTCAAGAAGTTCGTTCTTGGATGGCTGCTTTTGCTGCACTACATGAAGTGGGCGAATACGACATGACAACACATTGCTACGAAGATATTAGTGAGTGGATTGCGGGCTTCGGCATCGTATCTGCAGAATTGAAATAAGGAACAAACCCATGAGCCAAAATGGTATCGAAACCATCGTTATTGTTGGAGCTGGTCAAGCTGGTGCTAGCGCCATTTTAGAACTCCGTGCGAACAAGTATGAAGGCAAAATCATTTTGGTGGGTGATGAAACACATCTTCCTTATGAACGTCCGCCTTTGTCTAAAGACGTAATTCTAAAACCTGAAGAGACCAAAATCGAAATTCTGTCAGAAGAAAAATTGGCAGAACTCGGTGTTGAACATATTCGTGGCAATGGCGTTGTGAAAATCCATAGCGATGCGAAAACAGTTGAACTGAAAAATGGCGAAATTGTTGCATTTGACAAGTTGCTTCTAGCAACCGGTGGTGCAGCACGCCGTTTACCGAATTTCGATGCTTTGGGTAAACACGTTTATACCTTACGTAACCTTGAAGATTCACAAGCATTGGTGCCTGTATTACAAGCGGGTCGCCGTATTGTATTGATCGGCGGTGGTGTGATTGGTCTTGAGCTTGCATCTTCAGCACGTTCTAAAGACTGTATCGTGACCGTGATTGAAATGGGTCCGATGGTCATGGGTCGTTCATCTCCACGTGTTTTAAGTGAATTCTTATTGGCACAGCAACGTCTTGCAGGTGTAGATGTTCGTCTTTCGACTTCTATTGCTGACTGTAAGCTTGATGGCGAAGAAGTAGTGATCACGCTTGAAGGCGGTGAAGAACTTCGTGCCGATGCAGTGATCTATGGTATTGGCATTGTGCCAAATGCTCAACTTGCGGTTGATGCAGGTTTAGACGTTGATTTTGCCATTAAAGTGAATAATAACTGCCAAACTTCGCATCCAGATATTTATGCAGCGGGTGACGTTGCGACTCAGCTTCGTGACTGTGGTAACCACCGTCGTGTCGAAACTTGGGAAAATGCGAACTTGCAAGCAGGTATCTTTGCTCGTCATGTAATGGATGTAGAACATCCAACCCCAAATCCAGCGTGGTTCTGGACAGATCAATTGAATATCAACTATCAATTTGTAGGTGATATGGCTGCAAGCGAATGGATCGTTCGTGGTGAAATTAAACCTGAATTGGCGGCTGAGTCTTCATTTGTATTGTTTGGTGTAACTGACGGTGTCATTGTTGGTGGTATTACGGTGAATGCTGCAAAAGAGATGCGTCATTTGAAAAAATTGATTAGCAAGAATGCGGCGTTTGAAGCGGATAAATATTTAGATTTAAGCCAAGATTTACGTAAACTTGTAAAGTAAGCTGAATGTCTAAGAGGAGCAGACTTACGGTAACGTAGGTCTGTTTTTTTATGTCTTTAGTTTTAGCATCGCACTTATAAAGCTATTTTTGTAGTCCATGTATACAGTTTTAGCTTATATAGATCTATTCAACGGTTTTAATCCTCCCAGCCCTCCTTTTTCAAAGGAGGGAGTAGTCTTTGTGAAGAATGGATTTCGTTTGGATGGTTCCCTCTCTTTTTTAAAGAGGGGCTAGGGGAGATTATTGATCGTTTGAGGAGAAGTCCTTATACCCCAAACGATCGGGTGGCATTCATACCGCCTCCAATTTAGTTGATAAAGGGGAGAACAATAATTGGTCTTAAACTTTATTAGTTAATGGTCTTACGAGTAGTTCCAGATCTGAATAGTGGGTTTCAGGTTAAGTCGTTAGAACAATCAAATTTGAGAATGAAATGAAATCTTCACTGCCGCTGACGGCAAGTATATATGCTCTTTTGGTACTGATTTGGGCGACGACGCCGCTCGCGATTGTGTGGAGTGTGCAGGAAATACATCCGATGTGGGTGTTGATTATCCGTTACTTCGGCGCATCTATTATTGCGCTGTTTCTGTTGAAATTGATGCGTGATCCTTTGCCGTTTGATGAAACCTCATTAAAAAGTTATGTGGCAGGGAGTTTGAATTTGATTGGCGCACAGTTGTTTATTTATCTCGCAGCCAATTATCTCACCTCTGGTTTAATGGCACTGATTTTTGGTTTTTCACCCTTAATTGCCGGTTTGATTGGGCATGTAATTTTAAAAACACATAAATTGGTCGCTTTGCAGTGGTTGGGCATGGCGGTTGCAGTGGGTGGTCTAACTTTTGTCTTTGCAGATTCTGCTGATAGCAAAGTCAATCCAATTGGCGTTGTACTGATGCTAATCAGCATGGTGTCGTATATTAGTTCGATTTTTTGGGTGAAGCAGATTAATGCACCGTTAAAGCCAATGTCTCAGGCAACAGGTTCTCTGATTGTTTCTGCCTTGGGTTCGGTACTCATCATTCCTTTTATCTGGCAGCATTTTCCAACCGAATTGCCAAGTGGCCGTGCCATGATAGGTTTTGTCTTTACCATGATCATGTCATCTATTGTGGCAATGCTGTGTTACTTCTGGCTGATCAAACGTTTGGCGGCATCAACGGTGTCACTCAGTAATGTGATGACACCTGTCATAGCATTGGTTTTGGGAGCGACGTTGAACAGTGAACATATTAGCTCCAATGCCTTTGTTGGAATCGTGGTCGTGATGTTTGGTATTGTGATGTACTTTTGGAAAGAGTGGCGCGAGCAATATTTTAATAAAGTACGTTGAACCGTGTACATCTACAGAATTATAAGGAAGCTGCGGCTTCTTTTTTTTCTATACCTTTGCGCTAAAGAGCGTGTTTCACATGGAACATGATGGCATTGTCGAAACAATCGACAGTTGGTGTAAAAACAACAAAATAACAAACAACAGCTACAGTCAGTTTGAGTACTATGGAATGAGTTATAAAATCAAATAGATCTGTTTGATAAAAATAAATTTAGGACAATTTTAAATGTCTGAATCTAACAAAATCGTGGTATATGCAGCGCTCTTCGGCAATTTAGCGATTGCACTGGTGAAGTTTGTCGCTGCCTATATCACGAATAGTTCGGCCATGTTGAGTGAAGCTATTCACTCTGTGGTTGATACTTTAAATGAAATCTTACTGCTCTACGGTATGAAAAAATCGCAGCAGCCAGCAAATGCACGCCATCCGTTTGGCTATGGGAGAGAGCTGTATTTTTGGGCTTTTATTGTGGCGTTGATGGTCTTTGCTTTGGGTGCGATCGTGTCGATTTATCAAGGGATTAGTCATATTTATCACCCCGAAGAAATGCAAAATCCGATGATTAACTATATCGTATTAGGTATTGCGATTTTGTGTGAAGGGACGTCTTGGTTTGTGGCATTGAAAGCATTTCGTAAAATCAAAGGGAAACAGGGCTATTTTGAAGCATTTCGACGGAGTAAAGATCCGACGACATTTACCGTGTTATTTGAAGATTCAGCAGCGCTGATTGGTCTGTTTATTGCCCTGATCGGTATCTATTTATCACACGCGCTGAATATGCCAATGCTTGATGGTCTGGCATCAATTCTAATTGGGGTTGTACTCGCTATTTCAGCAATTTTACTTGCACGTGAGACTAAAGGATTGCTCATGGGAGAAACTGCTGACCCACAATTGAGGCATAATGTCTTGATGGTTGCAGAGCAAGATCCAGCAGTGCATTCTGCCAATGGGGTGTTAACAGAGCAGATGGGTGCACATCAAGTTTTGGCATCTTTGAGTCTTGAATTTAAAGATAATTTAACGTCAGATGATATAGAAGCTTGTGTCAACAGAATTGAAGCACAAATTAAACAGCTTCATCCTGAAATTGTGGCACTCTTTGTCAAGCCTCAATCTCGGAAGGTTTGGCTTGAGCGCATGAAAGGTCGTCTTGATCAATAGGTCTGCGAGGTTAAATACTTTGCAAGGTTTGTCAGCATAGTGAATGAATTTTAAATACACATGAATCAAAAAACTCAATCAGCACAGTTTCAAATCAGTACTAAAAGCTGTATGAAACATACGTGGACGAAGCCTGTATTTGATTATCTGGCAACTGACCATTTTAATGGGGAAAAATTCTTTAATACCCTTCGAAATCCAGATGCGTTTACGCGTAAAGATATGCTGAAATGGATCATGACGCGTAAAAGCGATACATGGAAAGTAGATCGTGAGCAAGAATACCAACAGTTTTTTGCTTCTTCGCGTAGCATTCCGCACAATCGGCCATTGGCTAAAATGGATGATTGGTTGGTTTGGTTTGTCGGACATGCGACGGTTTTGATTCAAATTGGGCCATATAATTTTTTGACCGATCCTGTATGGGCGGAGTATGCAGGCCCACGTCAAGGGACTGGACCACGACGTGCTTGTCCTGCAGGAATTGCCTTAGAAGAATTACCTACAATTCATGGGGTTTTACTGAGCCATAATCATTATGATCATATGGATTTAGCAACCTTGAATTGGTTACATGAACAATTTGCTATGCCGATTTATACTGGTTTAGGCAATGCTTATTATTTACCCACACATTTCAATGTCATTGAACTTGATTGGTGGCAATCGGAAATGTTTGAAGATTTGCGTATCGTTTATACGCCTGCACAGCATGGTTCAGGTCGTGGTTGGCGAGATCAAAATCATGCCTTATGGGGAGGTTTTTCCATCGTGCATAGTACAGGACATTTCTTCTTTGCTGGAGATACGGGCTATGCCGCACATTTCAAACAAATCCATACACGCTTAGGTGCACCCCGAGTAGCGTTATTACCGATTGGAGCTTATGAGCCACGTCGTTTAATGAAATATTTGCACATGAATCCCGAAGAAGCTTTTCAGGCGCATAAAGATTTACAGTCAAAATGTTCATTGGCAATGCATTATCGGACTTTTCAGTTGACTGATGAAGCTAGAGACCAACCTGAACATGACTTACATCATGCAATGCGAAAAACATCAAAGTTAATGAATCCATTTTTAACCATGCATGAAGGCAAAAAATTGATTGTTTAAGAATTAATTAAAAGGTAATTGGAATATTTAATGCCAAGAAAAAACCACCTTAAAAGGTGGTTTTTTTATTCAAAGATAAAACTTAAAGCAAGCCTGGATTACCTTGAGCTGGATCAGTTGCACGAGCAGCTTGCGCATCCGCTACAGTTAAGCCTAATGCTTTTGCAACACCTTCACCATAAGCTGGATCACATGCGTAACAGTTACGGATATGACGATATTTGATGAAGTCGAGTGCATCGCCCATTGCGCCAGCAGTGTTATTAAACAATGCTTGTTTTTGTTCATCATTCATTAAGTTGAATAATGCACGTGGTTGACTGAAATAGTCGCTGTCATCTTCACGATAATCCCACAAGTCAGCATCACCAGTAATTTTCAATGGTGGTTCTTTGTATTGTGGTTGCTCTTGCCATTGGCTGAAGCTGTTTGGTTCATAATGCGGTGTTGCACCATAGTTACCATCCATACGGCCTTGTCCATCACGACGGTTGGAATGAACAGGGCAACGTGGTGCATTTACAGGAATTTGGTAATGGTTTACACCCACGCGATAACGTGCAGCATCAGCATAGTTGAATAAACGCGCTTGCAGCATACGGTCAGGTGAGAAGCTAATACCCGGCACCAAGTTACTTGGTGCGAAAGCGGCTTGTTCAACATCTTGGAAATAGTTTTCAGGGTTACGATTGAGTTCGAATTCACCCACTTCAATCAACGGATAGTCGCCTTTAGGCCATACTTTGGTTAAATCAAATGGGTGATAAGGTACTTTTTCTGCATCAAGTTCAGGCATGATTTGAACGTACATTTTCCATTTTGGAAAATCGCCGCGTTCAATTGCATTGAACAGATCGGTTTGTGAGCTTTCACGGTCTTTGGCAATAATCGCTTCAGCTTCAGCATCGGTTAAGTTTTTAATGCCTTGTTGAGTGCGCATGTGGAATTTAACCCAGAAGCGTTCATTATTGGCATTAATAAAACTGAAAGTATGACTGCCAAAACCATGCATATGACGGTAACCATCTGGAATACCGCGGTCAGACATCACAATCGTAACTTGGTGTAGAGCTTCAGGTAGTAAAGTCCAAAAATCCCAGTTATTAGTTGCACTACGCTTATTGGTTTTAGGATCGCGTTTTACTGCTTTGTTTAAGTCAGGGAATTTACGAGCATCACGTAGGAAGAAGACAGGGGTGTTATTACCAACTAAATCCCAGTTACCTTCTTCAGTATAGAATTTAAGGGCAAAACCACGAATATCGCGTTCTGCATCTGCAGCACCACGCTCACCCGCTACGGTAGAGAAACGAGCAAAAAGTTCAGTTTTTTTACCAACTTCTGAGAAAATTTTAGCGCGGGTATATTGGGTAATATCGTTAGTCACGGTAAACGTACCGAAAGCACCAGAACCTTTGGCATGCATACGACGCTCTGGAATTACTTCACGAACGAAATTACCGAGTTTTTCATTAAGCCATAGGTCTTGGGCAAGTAAAGGACCACGTGCACCTGCCGTCATACTGTTCTGGTTGTCTACAACAGGAGCACCAGCATCAGTTGTTAGGTGGGTGACAGGACATTTTTTAACGTCGTCGCTCATTGAGTATCTCCATTATTATAATCATGTATTAAAGTTGGGAGTTATAACCTTTCAATTGATAACACGCTCAACAGCACATGACCTTAACCGTTTTGTTAATTCATTTTAAAGTGACAATGTGACAACAGTTTTTCTCTCATTCTAAAATTTTTCAAGCAGCAATCAATCGAAGATAAGTCATAAAACTGTAGCCGTTAAAAGCTTAAAAATCTTTATATACTTATTGACTCTAAAGCTTTCTGTGGCTTTTGACAAATGGAAAAATAGTTTTGAATAAATGGTTAATTCGATGAATCAAGTTATTGAATTTATATTATTTATTTATATATTTTGTTTTAATATTTTATCGATGAATTAAACTCAAATATATCGCTATGATAGGTAGAATAGGACGAAATATCTAAATCCATATTTCTATTATGGATTTTGGCCTTAATATAGGTTTTTTAGCTGATTCTAGTTAATGAAAGACATTTTTATGTTGTTAATATTGGAGAGCTTTTTTAACATTAAAGACATTATTTAATACTTAAAATAAGCTAAAAATACAGCTGAAGAAATATTGGCAAGTGGTCTAAGTTGTTTTAGAAAATTGTAAATAAATTTTTTATGGGGTGATGCTAGTTGGCACACCTATCTTTATTGTTGTCAGGTCAGGTGTTGTCACTCCAGCTTGAATCGATTCCTACATCATATCAACATACTAGGCAACCTTACGTGATCGCATATCGTAGTTGAGGGGGTTAATGGCGAACCCATTTTGACCTCGGGATATATTTTACGCCTAAAAGGATAAGCACTTAAACAAGACTGGACCGTATTGGCATGAGCACATGGCACGACTGTGTGGCTGATACAAGTGCTCCTTCAAGTGATTATACAATGGGCCTGTATATAGTTTGCAACTAGTCATAGATGGTGCAATCGACAGTTGTTTGAGGCATGGCTATGTAGTGGTTGCAACAGATTATAAGGACTGGGTAAGCTAAAACTGCGCCCTCATATGAATGTAGTCAGTTAAGTTTATAATTTGGTGCATTCTGTACATGCACTGCATTCTTGCAAGTCGAAGCAATTTAATAAAGACTGGATGGTGATGGGGCATAGTCAAGGTGGTGCAGCTGTGATTGCGGTTGCAGCTCAGGAGCAAAAAGATGCGCTTGAATTAAATTTTAAAGCTGCAATACCCTTGGCACCGGGTGGTTATCAATATGAATGTATTGCTGAATACGTAGAAACCAATCCAAACCCAGATACCAACGTAGCGGCATTTTTCCCCAGCGTGTTGTAGGGAGCAGCCGCAGCAGATCGATCAATGTAGATCAACAGGTTAGTCCAGATATGCAGTCTTTACTAAATCAGGCCCGTAAACGTTGTTTATCAGAACTAAAAAATTAGTTAAAACAAGCACCTCAGCCAATCTTTTAAAAAATTCAGACTTAAGGCCATCCCTAAGCTATTTAAAACGGTAGTCGATTGAATATATGACCCTAACCGTAACACTGATGTTTGTTTAAGGCGCCGCAGACCATTTAGTCGATCACCTTGGTACTCAAAGTTATTACCAGAAATTGTGCAAATAAAAATTGCCAGTAGTCTATCAGACGATCCCAAATGGCTATCATCGGGGTGCATTAGGCCATAGTCCAAAATATAAGGCTGAATTTTTAAAGAGCTTACAACTGGCCAGCATTGCAAAGGCGTATAAATGAGATAAGTAAGCTGGCAATAAAAGCATAACTTCTAAAGCACTTTTATTGAAGGATGAACCAAGTGATGAATGATTTTCTTCTACCGTAAAAATGAATTTCCTAAATATCTAAAATAACTGGTTTAAGAGCCGGTTTTTTTGTAAATAACATGACTTTATTTTATTCACCGATGCATTTGAAACGTCATTAGACTTGTCCGCGAAGTCTAATCGCGCAATATATGAATTATATCTCGCTTTAATTCATCCCATTCAGTAAAGTTGGGTACGATCAACAAGCTTTGCGACACAAAGCCATAACACACTCTTTGTATATTTAAAGCCATTGGCTTGAGCTTTTCCTCGTTATTTATAAAAGGCTTAAGCATGTGTTGCCACATTTGCACCATCATGACATAACTTTTACGGTAACTTTCAATATCTGAAATCCGCCGTTCCAATAAAAACACCTGTGACCATAAAAACTGCTGCGCTTGAATTTGCTCAATTTGAAAGTGGATAATTTGCTGTAAATACTCTTGAAAATCCAAATCTGTGGATAACTTCATCAGCGATTGTGCATAAGTTTTCATCTGTTCGGCATTGTGTTTCACATGCAAATGAATGGTTAGCGCAATCAAATCTTCCTTCTTGGAAAAATATTCATAAAATGTCCCTAAGCCAACGCCTGCAAGGTCGGTAATTTCCCGAATGGTAATTTGACTGGCAGGGCGCTCATGCAAAAGCCGAACAAAACTTTCCTGCAATGCCTCTTGCGTGAACTTTGCACGCGATTGACGCGGCTTACGCCGTATCTGAATGGCTGAATTCTTCATATTGTTAAGCGCTGAAAACCGAACGTCTATGCTTTAAATTTTCTCTATACTGAAATGAAAAGCAAACAAGAACAAGCGGAAAATATAGACGATGAATACATTAGAACAGACATGGATGACGCATCAAATCAGCAACCAATTTGATGAACTGGAAAACTACAATCTATTTTCAAGCGATACAGTTTTACACGAAATATTAAAGCGCTATGGCAGCCACGATCAGCCGATCTTATGCGAAATGGGCAAAGTCGCAGGTTCGAGTGAATACTTTCAGCATGGGGCTTTAGCCAACAAACATACCCCAATTTTACATGCCTTCGATGCTCGTGGTCGCCGTACTGACTTTATCGAATTTCATCCTTCATGGCATAAATGGATGGGACTCAACCGTCAGTTTGATACCCATGCACATCCATTTAATCAGCCAAATTCCAAGGCAAAATGGGTGGAGTGGGCAGCACGTTTTTATCTCGCAGGTCAGGTCGAGTGTGGCAATTTATGTCCGAACTCCATGACGCTGGGCAGTATTCCCTTAATTCAACGTGAACCTGAACTATGGGCGAAAATTGGCGAGAAACTATTATCGACGGAATATGATGAACGTGATGTACCCATCGCGAAGAAAAAGTCGATTTGGCTCGGTATGGGCATGACCGAAAAGCAGGGCGGTTCGGATGTACGTGCCAATGAAACCATTGCCGTGCCTATAGCAGAAACAGGACGAGGCAAGGCTTATTTGCTCACAGGGCATAAATGGTTTTTCTCTGCGCCGATGTGTGATGCGCATTTGGTGGTGGCAAAAACCGAACAAGATGGCTTGGCGTGTTTCTTTGTACCGCGTTGGTTGGAAGATGGCACGAAGAATAATATTCAGGTGCAACGCCTAAAAGAAAAAGTCGGTAACCGCAGTAATTCAAGCTCGGAAGTCGAATTCAAAAATGCGTGGGGCATTATGATTGGTGAGGCAGGGCGTGGCATTCCAACCATTATTGAAATGGCGAATTACACCCGTCTGACCTGTTCGGTCGGTTCGAGCGCCATGCTGCGTCAAGCTTTGGTGCAATGCATTGCCTATACTCGTCAGCGTCAGGCTTTTGGTAAACATTTGATTGATCAACCGCTTATGCGTGCAGTCTTGGCAGATTTGGCTTTAGAAAGTGAAGCAGCGACGCAGCTCAGTTTCCATTTGGCGCAGTGCTATGAATCGGATGATACTTTGTCTGTGGCATGGAAACGCATCATGACCCCAGCAGCCAAGTTTTGGATTTGTAAGCGTGCCGTAGAGCTAACAGGGGAGATGATGGAAGTCTTTGGTGGTAATGGCTATGTCGATAACGGCATCATGGCGCGCATCTTTAAAGAAGCACCTGTGAATACCATTTGGGAAGGTTCAGGCAATGTCATGTGCCTAGATGTGCTGCGTGCGATTGGGCGTGACCCTGAATCTATTGAAGTGCTGTTTAAAGATTTGGCGAGTACAGCAAGTACAGATGAAAGCTTGCAAACAGAATTGCAGGACTTGTTCAGGTTGTTCCATCAATCACCTGAAGATTTACAATTTATGGGGCGCAGTTTGGTCAGTCGTTTAACGGTCTTGGCACAAGCGGTGTTATTGAAACGCTATGCGCCTGACTATGTAGCAAATGGCTTTATTCAAAGCCGTTATAGCGCAAAACACGGGCAAGTGGTGGGCATGCTGGATGCTAAAAAGGTCGATGTAGAGCGAGTATTAGAACGGGCTTTTGCTAGCTAAATACAACGTATTTCCCTCTCTCAATGGGCATAGGTATCTACACAAATCCCAAGTTTTGGGTTAAATTGAAGAGCATGCTCTTCAATTTAATATCTCCCATCTTGATACACGTCTCGTCAGACGATACAACGCCCTCGTAAAGCTTAATATGA
>NZ_VOYW01000020.1:0-59233 GCF_013420085.1 Acinetobacter sp. YH12027 | reverse complement strand
ATACCAATCGTTTAGAAGCAGCAAATTTACGAGCATCAGTCGGTACGACTGGTGATTCATACGATAATGCTTTGGCTGAAACGGTGAATGGCTTATACAAAACAGAGGTGATTGAATATTTAAAAGCGGATTGGCAAGGTTTAGCGGATGTACAACTTGCGACACTAAACTGGGTAGATTGGTTCAATAAAGAGCGTGTACACAGTGCACTGGGTTATGTATCACCTTTTGAGTTTGAAGCAATGTACTATGATAAGATTAACCCGTTAGGTCAGGTGGCCTAACTTAAATAAAAAAGTCTCCGACAAACCCGGTACGGTTCATCTTGGTTGTGAGTCAAACGTAGTGCCTGCAGCTCATCAATCATCATATCTGTTAAGGGTACACGATGGGGTAAACCATTCTTCATACGCTCAGCAGGGATATCCCACTTACGTTCTTCAAGATCAAATTCCTCCCAACGTGCTTGCAATAACTCACTTACTCGAACACCAGTCAACATAACCAGAATGATTGCATGGTGAGTCTGTGCATCTGCTGGATAGGCTTTAATCCTTCTAAGAAATTCAGGCATTTCACTTTCATGTAATGATGCTAAATTCTTTACTTTTTTATTCTTAAGCGCATAAACCAAATCACTGGCTGGATTGTCATATCGGTAGCCGTGGGCTATGGCATATTTCATCACCATACCGCATCGAGAAAGCGTACGTTTAGCTACTTCAGTAGAACCTCTAGCTTCAATTTTTTTAATAACCTGCAAGATCTCAGGTGCCTGAATCTGATTGATTCGCTTATTTACAAGAGTAATGTAAAACTCATCCAAAGATGCTCGCACATTACTGATATGTTTAGCTGACCAAGTTTCTCTTTGATTCTCAAACCAGTCTTCCGCCACCTCTTTAAAGAATGGCTTAATGTCTTCATGCAAAACTGACTTGGAATGCTTGTATTTCAGTTCAAGGGCAAGCTCTCTTGCTTTCTTTAAGCTCATACCAGGATATGGACCCAGTGACTCTGACTTACGCTCACCATGAACGGTATAGCGCACATTCCAATATTTTTGCCCTGCTGGCATCACCAGAAGCGATAGCCCATTCTCATCTGAAAGACGATAACGCTTATCTTGGGGCTGTGCTTTTCTGCATTCAGTATCCGTGAGTTTCATCTGTATATACCCTTTATCTAGACTAAAAATAATTGAGTAAATTTTCCCAATAATTACCCACAGAAGGCAAAAATTGGGTCACACAGCTTAGGACAGGATCGGACAATACAGCCAATAAAAAAGCCTTTAAACATTGAGTTTAAAGGCTTTTTTAGATTCCGATGGATTACTTCGGAAAGAATTTTGGTGGAGGTGGCGTCAACTTAACTGAAACTATAACTTACTAATATTTATTAAATTAATTACTCTACATTTTTATGCGTTAATTGATCCAAATAATCAGACCATGCTTGCATCATCACTGAACGCTCCTCCAAATACTTAGTACGGTTGTACGCTCGACCATGCATATCGCGAACCTGATGTGCAAGTTGTTGTTCTATACGTTCAATAGGAAATTTTAGAACTTCATCTAATAAAGTTCTTGCCGTAGCTCTAAAGCCATGCCCTGTTGTCTCACCATTTTCAAAACCATATTGTTTCAATCGTTTATTAATAGTTGATTCACTGATGGTTTTCGTTTTATCTCGCATAGACACAAAACAATATTCGGTATATCCAGTAATGCAATACAATTCTTGGAACAGCTTCAAGACTTGATCAGACAAAGGAACAATATGTTGTAGGGCTGTCTGATTTTTGGTCTTAGGCGGTGTATAACTCCATGTTCTATTTTTAAAATCGATATCTGCCCATTTTGCTGCACGTAATTCTCCAGGACGCACAAATACATGGGGTAAGATTTTGACTGCATAATCAATAGCAATATCCCCACGACCTGCATGTGTATTAATATTCTTTAATAGTTGTCCTAGCTTTTGCTCATCAGTAATAGCCGCTCGATGCTTAGCTTTACCCACCTTCAAAATACCGCTAATTTGGTCAGCAACATTAAATTGACATAAACCCAAAGCAATCGCATACCGAAACACCTGAGATGCTTTACTTCTCATTCGCTTTGCTGAGTCAGTCTTACCTTGTCTTTCATAAAGACGGCATACTTCCAAAATTTGAGTGGCTGTTATCGAATCAATGGGGAACTCACCAATAGCAACATAAAGCTTATCCCAGATAAACTGATTCCGACGTTGTGTACTTGATTCCAGCTCTTCAGTCTTACGGTATTCATCTGCTACTGATCTAAAACTATTATTTCGACATTGGGACTATTTATCTTGCTTTTGAATTGCTGGGTCAATATTCTGCGCAAGCAGTTCTCTAAACTCACTTCGTTTTGCACGAGCTCTGGCCAATGTACAACTTGGATAAATACCGATAGCTATAGTGGCTCTTTTCTTAGAGATTGGGCGAATATAATCAAAACGCCAATATGCCCCACCTTTTCTATCTAACAATAAATAAAGGCCACCACCATCTGAAAGCTTAATATTCTTTTCAAATGATTTCTTTTGCATTGATATTGCAGACTTAATTTTTGAGTCAGTCAGACTGATAACTAATTTAGGCATTTTTACGGTATATTTTTGTCAGAAATGGAATGTACCGTAAAAAATACCGTAAAAGATTACGGTATCCTAAAACGCCCTCGGACATTATCGGACAATAAGTAGATATAAGTTATTAATTTTTAATAATATTAGGATTAATTCGGATATGATCAAACAAGGAAATGGTGCGCTCAGCGGGACTCGAACCCACGCCACAGGCTTCGGAGACCTGTACTCTATCCAGTTGAGCTATGAGCGCTTATTTTGGATTGCGCACATCATAACAAAAAAAACTGTAAGGTAAAGCAACTATATAGATGTTAGGTATTTTTCTGCTTAAGCTTTATACAACGTTCTATTTTTAAAATGCAGTATTCCATACGATTTACTTGGTTTATTTGCCCCGATATCGCACAATACTCACACTATTTATAGAGTGAATTATTTATGACTGATGCACTAACGTTAAAGCAGCTGTCAAAAACCTATAAAAATGGGTTTCAGGCGCTTAAAGGTATTGATTTAACAGTACCCGAAGGTGAATTTTATGCACTTTTAGGTCCCAATGGTGCAGGAAAATCTACCACGATTAGTATTATCAGTTCACTTACCCGTAAAACTTCAGGTTCTGTTGAAATCTTTGGCCATAATTTAGATACCCATCCCTCGCATGCAAAGCAGTGTTTGGGCGTTGTCCCTCAAGAATTTAACTTTGGTCAATTTGAAAAAACATTTGATATTTTAGTGACTCAAGCTGGTTATTACGGTATTTCCAAAAAAATTGCAGAAAAACGTGCCGAGGAATATTTAGAAAAACTTGGCCTTTGGGAAAAACGCAGTACCCAAGCACGTATGTTATCGGGCGGTATGAAACGCCGTTTAATGATCGCTCGTGCCATGATGCATGAACCTAAACTGCTGATTTTAGATGAGCCGACTGCTGGTGTTGATATTGAACTACGCCGTTCGATGTGGGATTTCCTCACAGAAATGAACGAAAAAGGTACGTCTATTATTTTAACGACACACTATTTAGAAGAAGCTGAAATGTTGTGCCGTCGAATCGCAATTATTGATCGTGGTGTGATTAAAGAAGACACCAGCATGAAAGGTTTCCTCAGTCAGTTGAATGAAGAAACATTTATTTTCGATCTAGCCGAACCCATTGAACCGATCCATATAGAAATTATTGGTGTCCGTTTCAACTTAGTAGATCCTGTCACCTTAGAAGTCACTATGGATAAAGCCCATACCTTAAATGATCTATTCCAACTCATGGAATCTCAAGGTATTCAGGTTCGTAGTATGCGTAATAAATCTAACCGACTAGAAGAACTGTTTGTCCGTATGGTCGAAAAAAATCTTGAAGGTGCAACACAATGAATTTTAACCAACTGTGTATTGCCCTCTATACCTTAGTGTATAAAGAAATTCGCCGTTTCATGCGTATTTGGCCGCAAACCCTTCTTCCACCGGCGATCACCATGAGTTTGTACTTTGTGATTTTCGGTAATTTAGTCGGTTCACGCATTGGGCAAATGGGCGGTTTTAGCTACATGCAGTTTATCGTTCCTGGCTTAATTATGATGGCGGTCATCACCAACAGCTATGCCAATGTGTCATCAAGTTTCTTTAGTGCAAAATTTCAAAAAAGCATCGAAGAATTAATCATGAGTCCGGTGCCGTTACACATGGTACTTTGGGGTTATGTGATCGGTGGTGTATGCCGTGGTGTTTTAGTGGGCTTTATTGTCACTGCTATGAGCCTATTTTTTACTGAATTACACCTGACCAATATCTTCGTAACTATATATACAGTTCTCATTACTTCGCTACTGTTTTCTCTTGGCGGATTTATTAATGCTGTTTATGCAAAATCTTTTGACGACATTTCGATTATCCCGACTTTCGTCCTGACTCCGCTGACTTATTTAGGCGGTGTTTTCTATGCCATCTCATCACTGAGTCCTTTTTGGCAAAATCTCTCTTTAATCAACCCTGTCGTGTATATGGTCAATGCATTCCGCTACGGTATTTTAGGTCATAGCGATGTGAATGTCGGCATTTCACTGACAGTAATTACTGCATGTTGCGTTGTACTTTATGGCGTGGCGTATCATTTACTTTCTCGTGGTTCAGGAATGCGTGAATAATGAGTGTAGAACAATCCCTTTTAGGCAAAGACACCAATTACCCAACAGAATATCAACCTGATATTCTGTTTCCGATTGCACGTGCCACTGCACGTGAACAATATGCCCATGTGGAAGGCATCCGCCAAGGTACAGACTGGTGGCATGTTTTTGAAATTTCTTGGTTAAATGCTTCTGGTGTGCCTCAAGTCGCTATTGGCCGTTTAACTTTGCCTGCAAGTTCAGACAACCTCATCGAATCGAAATCTTTAAAGCTCTACTTTAATAGTATGAACTTTACCAAATTTGATTCTCAGGCAGCGTTTAAAGCAACCGTTGAAAAAGACTTATCTGCTGCAGCCAATGCCGCTGTGACTATTGATCTATTTCATGTTGATGAAGTTGAAATTTCAAAACCGCAAGGCATCTGTATTGATGACTTAGAACCCACCCAGTTAGAAAATCATCCAAATGCAGCGTTACTCTCTTTAGATGAAGCTGCAGCGCAAGAAGAAGTTGAAATTCAACTTTATTCACATTTATTAAGAAGTAACTGTCCAGTCACGGGTCAACCTGATTGGGGAACGGTATTTATACGGTATAAAGGTACTAAGCCTTGTTATCGTAGTATTCTGGCTTATATTATTTCTTACCGTCAGCATAATGGTTTCCACGAACAATGTGTGGAGCAAATGTTTGCCGATATTTGGCAACATTTAAAACCAAGTCAGCTGATGGTATATGCTGCCTATACACGCCGTGGTGGATTGGATATCAACCCTTGTCGTGTATCGGATTTAACATGGATGCCTCGCCCCATTCGATTGGCGCGACAATAAAAAAATTGAGGTTAGTGATGCCATTTTTTGGTTTTATTCCTTCTGAGGAACTTCTAAGCAGTATCCAAACTGGTCACGCGAAAAAAAATTCGAGTGAACCCCTTTATCCTTTACGTGATAAAACAGCTTTGCTGATTAATGAAGAAATCATTGGTGCAACTATATTAGCTCCTGTTCATCTGTTTCCTGCAAGCGACAAGCGCGACACAGCTGAAAAACTGGCTGGCTATGTCAAATCAACAGTCGCTGTATTGTTAAAGCAGCTACTGGGTAAATCTCCGAATGATGTGGTGAAACAATCCATTGAATTTTCAGAACGAAGTTTATTTCAGGACACAGTCGGTGCTCATCGTGTAGGTCTGAGCTTAGATGCAGGACTGGTCACTAACCTTAAAAATAGTTATGCCGAAATTAAATCGGGTGTAGATGTCAATAAAGCTGCTTTTGGTGAGCTGTATAAACAGTTTGCTGAAGCTGCAGTACGTCATTTTATGAATGACTTTAATAAAACACTCGATTTAGGCATGATTAAGCATAAAGCAGCGGATATCGGTTCTTCTGCCGTGATTAAAGCTATTCATATCGCGATTGATAAGATTTTCCCAAATCTGACCAAAGAAGAGCTAGGTGCCCTTGCAGAAGCACATGATGCGATGTTTAACAAATAAATCGCGCTACTCGTCAAAACAAACCTAGCTTCGGCTAGGTTTGTTTTATGGCTAAACGTATAAAATCGAATCCCGATACAATGACTATATATAGTCATGCAAACACAAGATGCTTGCCGTCATTTTGGCTTAAATTTCAATGCATCCATTTTAATATTCCATCTCTTTCTTTTTTATCATTCAGTCTATATTTCTACTATATATAGCGACGTTTTCAACAGCTTTGAAGAATTAGCGAAAACACCCATGAGGTGAATACGCCATCACATGCATATGGATGTTTTTAGACCTGTACTTTTATAACCCTGCCCCTTCGTTTTTGGATTTTACTTTGCAAAATTTGTAACTTCTAAACAGTATTTCGCAACACAATAAAAGTTATTCGTTCTGCGTTTTTATGACGCATGAGTTTTAGAGTCATCTTTATTTCAAATGATTTGTGAATATTTGCAAGTTATGTAAATGAATATGTCACTTTTCAATATATTAACTGCGAAAAAACCCTTTGCTTTGTCTTTTTTTGTATATCTATTTGTGAAAGCATGCACTGTCAGTGGTATCTTAGTTGCTATTGGTAACCTTTACCTTTAATGAGCTATGAAACCAGAAGGTCATCACAATTTTCAGGATCTTTGCCCCTTGAAATTTTGTTCATACTCATCGCTAAAGCAACTGGAAATTTTTTATTTATGCTAAATCGAAATTTTTATAAAAAACTATCACATATTGCCATTATGGCCGGTTCACTTTCACTGACCAGTTTTTGTCAGGCTAACGACTTCCAATCTCATCCGGCATATGCAAGCTTTAAACAAAATGCAATGCAAACCTATGGTCTGAGTGAAAATCAAATTGATTGGGCAATGCAAGGTAGTAAAAACCTACCTAACATTATTAGCATTATGAATAGACCTGGCGAATCAAAGCCTTGGTACCAATACAAAACCAACTTTTTAGCTGAAAGTACAATTCAACGCGGTGTTCGCTTCAAAAATCAGTATGCCGACACTTTAAATCGTGCAGAACAACAATTTGGTGTGCCTCAATCCGTGATTTTAGGCATTTTGGGTGTTGAAACAGGCTACGGCAGCAATAAAGGTAATTTTATCACCCGTGATGCTTTGGCGACCCTTGGTTTTGGCTATGAACGCCGTGCGCAATATTTCCAAGATGAACTTGCTGCACTGATTGCTTGGTCATATAAAGATGGTGTTCCAACCAACTCTGTCGTCGGTTCATATGCTGGTGCTGTGGGTTATCCTCAATTTATGCCAAGTAACATTCCAAAATTTGGTGTGGACTACGATGGCAATGGTCATGTTGACCTGCGTAATTCGGCTGTCGATGCCATTGGTTCAATTGCAAATTATCTAGCAAATTATGGTTGGCAGCGTAATCAACCGATTGCTTTTGCTGCTCGCTATAGTGGAAACAACCCAGATGCTATTATTGCAAAGGATTTAAACCAGCCAACACCCTATGGTGTACTCAAGGCTCAAGGTGTAACCCCTATGAATCCATTGGTAAAAATCGATGATCTCGATTTGGTCAATGTCATCCAATTGCAAGATAGTTATGGACCAATTTATTACATCACTTATCCAAATTTTCAGGTCATTACAACCTATAACAAAAGCCGTATGTATGCGACTGCGCTATGGCTTTTAGGCACTGAAGTTACCAGTCGATAAGACTGGTTTTTTAATATAGAGCAAAAAAGTCAACAAATATTTTCATTAAAATGAGTATTTATTCGGCATTTTAAACACCTTGTTACATTATTGATTATTTTTTAACCAACTATTGTTAATTTTTTAGACATTTTCAAAGTATTTTAATTAAACACTAGACAGCCTATCGATGGCATGAATATTATCCATCTCGTTAAATGTAGTTGCAAAAGTGAAATATCAGACGTGTTTACATGGATATCAGCGACTTAGTTGAACCAGTAAATATGCCATTGGGAGATAAACAATGCAGTCATCAATTATTAAATATGCCTTAGCGGTTGCCACGGCAGTTGCGCTAAGTCAGTCACAAGCTGAGATGGTTCAGTCATCATCATTCAATCATGATAATGACAACTCTCGTCTTGCAGCTCGTGTATTGAATAAAGAAGCTCAAAGCTTCAATTCAAACTTTACGAATTTAAGTAGTCTTTCAATCACTGAGCGTTCTGGCGATAAAATTCGTCGTCAAACAATCGCTGCTAAAATCGAAATCCCTGAAGATGAGCCTTCAGTGATTGAAAAGTTAAACACTGTCGCTTCGAATACTGTTCGTAAGTTCACTCAAACTGGTACTGCTTCTTGGTACGGTCGTCAATTCCACGGTCGTAAAACAGCAAGCGGTGAAACGTTTGACATGAACGCACTTACAGCAGCACATCGTAGCCTGCCACTTAATTGCTTTATTCGTGTTACGAATCGCAATAATGGTAAAAGCGTCGTGGTCAAAGTAAATGACCGTGGTCCATTCCATGGTAACCGTGTTCTCGATTTATCTTATGGCGCTGCTAAGCAATTGGGTATTACCAGTGCGGGTACTGCAAACGTGAGCATTGAACGCGTAGACGGTCCAAATTCTTAATTCTCCAATGAAGTGACTGCATTTAACAGACCACGCCTAGCGTGGTTTTTTATTTGTAGCCTCTTAGCCTTTCTAATCTTCAGTAAGCCTAATTTTGACCCTTCCCCCATTCTTGTTTATATTGGAGTCCTTCCCCATGATTAAGGACTATCATGAAAACAATCAACGAATGGTTTGATGAATACAGCGAAAGCCATCAAAATAAAACCAATAAAATTATTCACTGGATTTGCGTACCCACGATTTATTTTTCAATCGTTGGCATATTGGCACATTTTAGCGCGCTACTTACTGCTGTCTTACTTGCCTTAGCATTTATCTTTTACGCACGTTTAGACATTGTGCTTGCTGTTGCAATGGCCGCGTTAACATTAATCATGGCATGGCTAATTTGGGTGTTACCAGTTGGATATGGCTTTTATATCACGCTCTTTGTATTCGCATGGATTGGTCAATTTTATGGCCATAAAATTGAAGGTAAAAAGCCCTCTTTTTTCAAAGATCTCCAATTCCTCCTCATTGGCCCTATTTGGTGTTTAGATACATTTGCAGGCAAAGTACTTGGTAATTGGAAAGCACGCCATAAATCGCAAATAAAGAGCATTTAAAGCATGATTAATTTCATAGATCTCTTTTTCACTTCTTCCACATCGGTTTTCTTCATATTCGATGCTTAAAACCCTATTGTTTATAGGTGTATTTATCTCTGGTATTTCCAATCATTTTTTCTATTTATACATCCAAAAAGCCAGTGTTTAAACACTGGCTTTTACTCAATATGGTTAATCCAATTTTATGTTGATAGCTTAATCTGAATCATGATCATTTAAATGACTAAAGTTAAAAATGACTACGTGATTTTTATTGATAGGTTTTACCTTGATGCTTTAACCAACCATCCTGATGACGTCCATTCGGATCGTGATGTGTCCAGTGCATCACACCTCCCTTATCTGAATATTCGTATTCACCGTAAAATTGAACTGTATCGCCTTTTTGCAAGTCGTCAATTCGTGGAGCAAGATCGATATTATGCGCGACCAAAAGCGTTTGACCATTATTTAAGGTCAAAATGAACTTTTGATGGCGACTACCTTCATTATCATCTCGTAGTACCGCTTTCACTTGACCTGCACCTTCAACCTGAACATTACTGAGTTTACTTTTAAATGCATGCGCAATAACATCTTCAGCACTCTGCCCTTTTTGTTGAGCATCTACAGGTTGTACTGATTCTATTTTTGGCTGTGCGTTTTGTTCCGCTGTCGTCTGAACTGGTGCAGATTTTTGTTGTTGTAAATCGATTCCGAAATAAGCGGCTGTAAGCGCAACAATAATTCCGCCGATGGTTAAATTTGTTTTGTTTGCCATAAGATAGTTTAAATCTAAATTTTCAACTCATTATAGTCATTAATATGGATAAAAATAGAATTTGTGAACAACAATGTACACAATATAAAGTTTAAATAGCTTTGAAATCAGTAAAGCTACAGCCATAAAAAAAGCCCTCTAAAACGAGGGCTTTTTTCTACAAATAATCAGAGATTATTTTGCAGCAGCTTGAGCAGCAGCAACTTCTTCAGCGAAAGAAAGTTCAGCTTTTTTCTCAATACCTTCACCAACTTCGAAACGTACGAAGTTAGCAACAGTAGTACCAGTTGCTTTAAGAACTTCTGCAACTTTCTTATCGTTGTCGATAACGTACATTTGGTTCTCAAGAACAACTTCGTTCAAGTATTTCTGAACTGAACCAGTTACCATTTTTTCAACGATGTTTGCTGGTTTACCAGATTCAATTGCTTTCGCTTCAGCAATTTCTTTTTCTTTAGCGATAAGTTCAGCAGAAACGCCAGCTTCGTTTACAGCAACTGGGTTGAATGCAGCGATGTGCATAGCCAAACCTTTACCAGTTTCAGCATCACCAGCGTATGCAACTACAACACCGATTTTTAAACCGTGTTTGTAAACTGCAAGGTTGTCGCCTTCAACGATTTGAGCACGACGCACTTGGATGTTTTCACCGATTTTTTGAACAAGCGCGATACGAGCTTCTTCTACAGTAGCACCATCTTCAAGTTTCAATTCAGCAATTTGAGCAACGTCAGTTACACCAGCAGCAAGCGCAGCAGCAGCAACTTTAGCAGAGAAACCAGCAAAGTTTTCGTCTTTAGCAACGAAGTCAGTTTGACAGTTAACTTCTACAAGGATTGCTTTGTTGCCTTCTTGAGCGATAGTGATCGCGCCGTCAGCAGCAATGTTACCCGCTTTTTTAGCAGCTTTAGCTTGACCAGATTTACGAAGGTTGTCGATCGCTAATTCGATGTCACCGCCCGCTTCTGTTAATGCTTTTTTACATTCCATCATTGCAAGACCAGTACGATCGCGCAATTCTTTAACCATGCTTGCTGTAACTGCAGTCATGTTAATCTCCTAAATACGGTAGAAAATGAATTCTTTTTAGAACAGAAACGGCCCAGAGCTGTCTCTTGGGCCGTCTGCATACATGACGCTTACTTTGCCACCATCACGTGTCGCAAAAATGACAAGCTTACGTCAAACGCATTAAGCCTCAGAAGCAGGAGCTTCTTCGCCTTTAGCTTGTGCATTTGCTTGTGATTGAGCATATTCTTTACCAGCAAGAATCGCATCAGCCATAGCAGAAGCGTAAAGAGTAACTGCACGGATCGCATCGTCGTTACCAGGGATAACGTAGTCTACGTTGTCTGGGTTAGAGTTTGTATCAACAATACCGATAACAGGAATACCAAGGTTTTTAGCTTCTTTAATTGCAATTGCTTCGTGATCAACATCGATTACGAATAATGCGTCAGGTAAACCACCCATGTTTTTAACGCCGCCAAGAGCGCGTTCAAGTTTTTCCATCTCACGAGTACGTTCTAAAGCTTCACGTTTAGTAAGTTTAGCGAAAGTACCGTCAGTAGATTGAGTTTGAAGGTCTTTTAGACGGTTGATTGACTGGCGAAGAGTTTTCCAGTTAGTCAACATACCACCCAACCAGCGGTGATCAACATATGGTTGACCTGCACGTTGAGCTTGTTCACGGATGATTGCAGAAGCTGCACGTTTTGTACCAACGAACAAAACTTTGTTCTTTTTGCTAGCCAAGTTGTTAGCAAAGTTCAAAGCATCATTTAACGCAGGAACAGTGTGCTCAAGGTTGATGATGTGAATTTTGTTGCGCGCGCCGAAGATGTATTCGCGCATTTTTGGATTCCAAAAACGTGTTTGGTGACCGAAGTGTGCGCCTGCTTGAAGAAGGTCGCGCATGCTTACGTTGTAATCTGCCATTTTCTTTACCTTAAAGTTTGGGTTAGGCCTCCATATACCCGCATTCTCCACCTAAAAAGGCACCCAGAGAAATGTGTCGATATATGTGCGGATTTTATTGCCCCATCGCACAAAGCTCGTGAAAGATATTCACGAAAAAGCATTTGATAAAATGGGCGGCTATTTATACCATAGTCACATACAAATTTCCAAAAGTTTTTAGAGATCATGAACAGTACTTACGAAGCTCCACGTCGATTAATTAAAACGCCTGACGAAATTGAAAAAATGCGCGTCGCGGGTCGACTGGCGGCAGAAGTTTTGGATATGATCAAACCGCATATTGTTCCAGGTGTGACTACCCTAGAACTTGATACGATTTGTCATGACTATATTGTCAACAAACAAGAAGCTATTCCTGCTTGTTTAGGTTATGGAGCTGCGCCGGGTCGTCCAGCGTTCCAGCACGTGATCTGTACTTCAGTGAACCATGTTGTGTGTCACGGTATTCCATCTGAAAGCAAAAAGTTAAAAAAAGGTGACATCTTAAACATCGATGTCACTGTGATCAAAGATGGTTACCATGGTGATACCAACATGATGTATATCGTGGGTGGTGAAACATCTATTTTAGCGAACCGTTTATGCAAAGTTGCCCAAGAAGCCATGTACCGTGGTATGGCGGTGGTAAAACCAGGCGCAACCATGGGTGATATCGGCCATGCTATTCAACAATATGTTGAATCAGAACGTTTTGGTGTTGTACGTGAATATTGTGGTCATGGTATTGGTACCGTTTTCCATGACGAACCACAAGTTTTACACTATGGTCAACCAAATACAGGCATGATCTTAGAAGAAGGCATGACATTCACGATTGAACCAATGGTGAATGGTGGCGACTGGAAAACCAAACTTCTTGGCGATAAATGGACTGTCGTGACTAAAGATCATAGCTTGTCTGCACAGTACGAACACACGCTACTTGTAACAAAAAATGGTGTAGAAGTGCTAACTGCTCGCCCTGAAGAAGATTTATCGCGTTTTGTTCAATAAGCAAATTATTTGAAGTATAAAATTTAATTAAAAAGGTCACACATATTGTGGCCTTTTTTATGCCTTTTTTTATCCGTGACTTTAAGATTTTTCCATAAAATTTGATTAAAAATTTAAGTAACTCAATGTAAATTTTCTCAATTATAGGGTTAGGATGGAATATCACACTTTTTTGCACATTGTTGATTTTGCCACTCCCCATTACTGTGCATTTAAGCTAAGATAGTGTGCTTTTTATTTTTTAATCCCTATAAGAAGGAATACTGCCGTGGACGTACGTCTGTCTGATCGTGTAAATAGCATCAAACCGTCCCCTACACTTGCTGTTACTAACAAAGCTGCTGAATTGAAAGCTGCTGGTAAAAACGTAATTGGTTTAGGCGCAGGTGAACCGGATTTCGATACCCCACAACACATCAAAGATGCTGCAATTGCTGCTATCAACAATGGCTTCACTAAATATACAGCTGTTGACGGTACTCCAGGTCTTAAAAAAGCAATTATTGCTAAATTAAAACGTGACAATAACCTTGATTACGCTGCAAACCAAATCTTGGTTTCTTGTGGTGGTAAACAATCTTTCTTTAACTTGGCACTTGCTTTGTTAAACAAAGGTGACGAAGTAATTATCCCTGCTCCTTACTGGGTAAGCTACCCAGACATGGTGATCATTGCTGAAGGTACTCCTGTAATCGTGAAATGTGGTGAAGACCAACGTTTCAAAATTACGCCTGCTCAATTAGAAGCTGCAATCACTGACAAAACTCGTTTAGTGGTTCTAAACAGCCCTTCTAACCCAACAGGTATGATCTACACTAAAGAAGAATTGCTTGCTTTAGCTGACGTACTACGTAAATACCCAGAAGTTTTAGTTGCTTCTGATGATATGTACGAACCAATCCGTTGGGACGACGAATTCTACAACATCGCAACAGTTGCACCAGACCTTTACGACCGTGTAATCGTTCTTAACGGTGTATCTAAAGCTTATGCAATGACTGGCTGGCGTATTGGCTACGCAGCGGGCCCTGCTAAACTGATCGGTGCGATGAAAAAAATCCAATCTCAATCAACTTCAAACCCAACTTCTATTTCACAAGTTGCTGCTGAAGCTGCATTGAATGGCCCTCAAGACGTTCTTGAGCCAATGATTGAAGCATTCAAACGCCGTCACGACCTAGTTGTGAAAGGCTTGAACGACATCAACGGTATTACTTGCCTTCCTGCTGACGGTGCATTCTATGCATACGCAAACATCCGTCCTTTAATTCGTGCCAAAGGTTTAAAATCTTGCACAGAATTTTCTGCATGGTTGTTGGAAGAAACTGGTGTTGCAGTAGTTCCTGGCGATGCGTTCGGTCTTGGTGGCTACATGCGTATTTCTTATGCAACTGCAGACGAAGTACTTGTAGATGCGCTTGCACGTATTAAGAAAGCTGCTGATTCAATCGAAGGCGTAGATGCTGCGATTGCTTCAATTGCTGCTGAAAAATAATTTGATCTAAAGATCAAATCAAAAAAACCCGCGATATTCGCGGGTTTTTTATATCTGAGCCATTTTAAAATATTTGCTATGTTTCCATTTAAGGCAGATAAAGCAAATAACTGCTGCCAGCGTATAAGCAACACACAGCATGATCCAAAAACCTTGAATATTGAATGCATCGTACGTACGCCCCAACCATGTCACTGGATGGAATGCCAAATACCAGCCGCCGCCAAGTCCGAAAATCAAAATCATGCCGCTATAAACCAGCATCGGAAATACAATAACTTTCCAACACCTCAACATATTGACCGAAACTACTAACATCGCATCAAAGATATGCATCCAACACAATAAAAACACCAATGCGAAAACCACGTTGAGTACATCTTTGTCATTACTGAACAAGGGCAACATATAAGGATGAAATACTGCCACAACGATTGAGGCGGATAAGGCGACCACGAATGCCACCTTCATCGCTATACCGGTTAAATGCCACGCCTCCTGAACACGCCCCTCTCCGATTTTAGTCGATAACAAAATACTAAATGCAAGATTACTCAATGAAAGCGGCAAAGAATCAACTTGACAATATTTTCAACAATTAGCTATGTTAAGTTTAGATTCCATTTTAGAACTCGTAAAATAGGCCACAATAATGAACCCAAAAGAAATGATTGGACTGCAACTTTTACAAGCCATGTGTGCAGGAAAAATTCCACCAGCAAGTATTAGCGAAACTATTCCTATGCAGCCTTATGAAGTATCTGAGGGCAGTATTAGCTTTAAGGCTAAAGCAGATGCACGACACTTAAATCCGCTAGGCGGCGTGCATGGTGGCTTTGCTGCTACTGTACTCGACTCGGTGACAGGTTGCGCCATTCACACGTTATTAGAGGCAGGTGTAGGTTATGGCACCATCGACTTAAATATTAAAATGTGTCGTCCGATCCCAAAGAATGTTGAACTTACGGCTATAGGAAAAGTCATTAATATCAGTAAAAATTTAGGGATTTCTGAAGGGAAAATTATTGATGACAATGGCAAACTTTATGCACATGCAACTGCAACCTGCATGATTATACGTCCTTAATATTTTATTTTTCTGCTCGCAATTCAATGCGAGCAGATGATGATTCAAACTTAAATTGCTGAATGTAAGGCACGAATTAATTGGCCTTCACTTAGATCAATGCGATTACTGCCCTTTTGAAAGCAATAATATTTTAAAGCACTATCTAACTCAACACGACGTTCGCGTTGTTCTGAAATAGACCATACTTTAGAACGATTTGAGCCTGATAACGCATTACCTGCCAATTGGTATAAATACAAATCTTGCTTGCGTTGCAAAGGCACACGACGACCATCATCTTGATGTTCAAAACGTAAATGACATGGCGCGTTGATCAACCATTTTTCACTAAACCACAGTTGTAATAAATCACCCAATGCTAAGTCACGTTGACCCAAAGGCCAAACGTCAACGTACGCCCCTTCGACAGGTGTTTGATATTGCTCTTGGTTACTGATAATGGAAAGATAGTTTTCTTGATAAAAAGAAAAGTTTGAAAAAATCTGAGAAATAGTCAGCGTATTCATTCGCTTTCTCCTGTTTAGCCATTTTAGTGCTGGCAAGTTGGGTTTAAATCCACACTGTTTAAACATATGTTTAAACGCTCTGTTGTTGCATTCAGACTATCAATTGAATTTTTTCTTTGCAAGCCTAAGATTCATTTTTTCTAAAAAACCCTTCTTTTTGTTCAAATAAAAAACATCTATCACGCATTTCTCCTCATATTGGTATTTTTAGCTTGACCCTCTTCAAAATCTGCTTATAATCGCATTCAGATTCTCCAATAGCTCAGTCGGTAGAGCGACGGACTGTTAATCCGCAGGTCCCTGGTTCGAGCCCAGGTTGGAGAGCCAAATTCTAAAGCCCATTTATTTAAATGGGCTTTTTTAATGCCTATGATTTACATATAATCTATAAGTCATTGTCATTAAAATAAAAAAATGTTCATTCAAGTTGATGCTGAATCAAATAAAACTGCCTTAAAACACTATCTCACTGCATTCATTTTTCTTTTAATTTTTATCAGCCCATTTGCAATTTATTTGGTGAGCTGCACACCCGAAAGTGAAATTGAGCAACATTTCAAAACACCACCCAATTTATATAATAGTGAATCGAACACCCTTCTTGACAGCAAGCTACAATGGTTGATTCCACCTCAGCAGTTTCAAAATCACAATACTATTCCCGAAATATCTGAATCTGTATTGAACGAGATGACAGAAGGACTATATTGGTCAAGCACACCGATTACGCTGCAAAACCAATCTGATCAGTTATATGTTCATATCGATTTTGCAGGTCAGCAACAAACTCGAAAAGATCTTGAAATTTCGGTACTGCCGTTATGTATTGTTCACGAGAAAGAAACACCATGTATGAAAGCTGGGTTAAATGCAACTGGACAACTTTTTAACATCTCAACTCAAAAAAATACGCAATATCACACACTAGAGACCAATAAGTCATGGATGTTTTATGGCCATGAATTCCAAGAAAATTATATTATTCCACCACAAGCCACTCTCAAATTTTTAGTTAAAGCCAACATCCCTGAACACTTAACCCTGCAATGGCTTAGGCTAAGCATCAGTACTAGCCCCATTGTTGAGAAACAGCAAAATTTTATGCTCATGACGCAAAACAGTATAAGAATAAAATATGCACTTGCTCTATTGCCATTCTTCATATTAGCTTTGATGCACATTTTTCAAGGGTTTGAAAGCCTGCGTAATTTATCTATCGGCGCACTTTCAGCACTTTTATTTGCAATCAACACCATCATTTGGGATATCCATTATATGGTGATTGGCTGCCTGATTTTATGTTTTGCAAGTGTCTGTTATTGTTTTGAGAGCCGATATTATCGATTGCTTTATTTAACGGGTTGTTTACTGATTGCAGGCTATTCGCAGCAATATTATGGTGGTTTTAATAAACACTTTTTCACTCAAACCAGTTTAATTTTATTGATAGGTTTATCGATGTTTTATCTTGAACCTAAAGATAGCTAAATCATTTTCATAAAAAAGCTCCGCAAATCGCAGAGCTTTTTCTCTTTAAATCACATTAAAACTCAAAGTATATTTATATCGTTTTAATGCGTGTTCCTTCATTTCAAAAGGCTGTTGATAATCCATTTTCAGCAAATACTGACCACGATCTGATAGGTTAAAATTCAAATTTCCATCTTGATCAGTTTTAAGCGTTTTATAAACTTTTCCTTCACGGCTGTAATCCGTGGTTTGCTGCAAAATTTCAACCTGTAAACCCGCAACCGCTTTTTTCTGATCTAGCACTTTCAGTTGCACAGGCTCATTATGCTTTATAGCATTTGGATGGGTTTTAAATTGCACATCAAAACCATCATGTAAATGATTCACCACTTGTGTAGACGTTACACGACGTGATACAAAAGTTTCAATGATTTCCTGCGTTTGAATACTTTTGATTTGCGACTTTTTAGTCAACTCGGCTGTATAAATGACATTTGCATTCGCAGTTTTTTGAGGATCACGCACACCATTGATTAACGCTTTCCACTGCTTTTGATCATAAGCAAAACGCGCTGTACTTCCCTGCTTTTCACCACGAATACGATACGTGCCATCTTGCTTATTTTCTAAACTATAGCTGCTGACTGTTTGCGTTTTTGCCCAATCAGTTTCCGTTAAATGCAGCTTTTCACCAGACGGTGTATGTACATGGAAATTAAAATTTTTAATGGCTATTTCAGAAACAAACGGATTGTCATAAAAACCAGAAAGAATGGCACTATGATTATTAAATGTTTGATAGTTTAGAGGTGCAACATAAGGATAATGCGCTTCAGCCTGACCAACCGCACACAAAGCGATACAGAGTAAAGTGAATTGTAATTTCATATTGAATAAGTGAGCTTAAATTGTTTGATTCATAGAGATCGTTTCATTTTAGATTCACCCAAGACAATTGTAAATAATTCTTATTATCGTTTATTTTAAGTGCATAAAAAATCCCCCATTTTGGAGGATTATTTTATCAAGCTGCTTTGACTGGCACACCACTATGAAAGCGGAATAAATCATCTGGGCTGCTAATCAGATTTTTTTCAACTTCACGAATATGCTCAATACGCATCTGAATATCTTCTTTCGGGTTCTTTAGCTTATTGGTCATCGCCACATCCGTGGCCAATGCTAAATAGTCCTCATAATGGCGTGATTCAGACTTTAGCAAATAGCGGTAGTAACGCCCCAACTCTTCATCCACATGTGGTGCAAGCGCATAGAAACGCTCACATGACCGTGCTTCAACAAATGCGCCAATCACCAAGATATCAATTAACGCTTCTGGCTCGTAAGTCCGCACTTCTTTACGTAGACCACCTGCATACCGACCAGCACTGATTGCAGTCCATTCCTGACCACGTTTTGCCATCAGTTCCAGCACTTGCTCATAGTGCAGCATTTCTTCACGTACTAGCTGTGCCAGTTTGATTTGTAAATCCGAGAAAAAACTATAACGAAACATCAAATTCATTGCTGTACTTGCTGCTTTCTTTTCACAATTGGCATGATCCTGCATCAGGATATCCAAATTATTTAAAGCTTCATCTAGCCATGCTTTTGGTGTTTCACACCCCAAGAAGCCAATGACTGGCTTCATTAGGGCATCATAATCAATATTTGACATATACTTTACTTAAAAATTAACGTGCAGATTTAATCGCAGCTTTCATTTGTTTTACAGACTGTGCCAATCCAATAAATACAGCATCAGCAATAATCGAGTGACCAATATTTAGTTCATGAATTTGAGCAATGCGCGCAATCGGAGTGACATTGTCAATATTTAAGCCATGACCAGCATTCACAATCAATCCTTTAGATGCCGCATATTCAGCACCTCGAATAATACGTTCCAGCTCTGCTTTCTGCGCTTCAGGTGTTTCAGCATCTGCATATGCACCTGTATGCAACTCAATCGTAGGCGCACCACAGGCAATCGCTGCATCAATTTGAGCAAAGTCAGCATCAATAAATAATGAAACTTCGCAACCAATCGCCGCGAGTGCTTGAGTCGCGTTTTTTACATCTTCAAAATGCCCAACCACATCTAGACCACCTTCAGTCGTGACTTCTTCACGCTTTTCAGGAACAAAGCATACATGATGCGGCTGAATCTCTTTGGCAAATTCAACCATTTCATTGGTCACTGCCATTTCAAGGTTCATATGGGTTTTTAATACAGAACGCATTCGACGTACATCATCATCTTTAATATGGCGACGATCTTCACGTAAATGCAGCGTAATCCCTTCCGCCCCCGCTTGCTCACAAATGATTGCGGCATTCACAGGATCTGGATAAGTTGTCCCACGTGCATTTCGTAGTGTTGCCACATGGTCAATATTTACACCAAGCAAAGCTGCCATAATTCTTTCCTAATGACGTTGAGTTTGAGAATTCTGTATCCACAATTGACGACTTTTTAATGGACGATCGCCAAGCAAGGAAGTAATCATTTGTCGGTACAACTTAGACAGTAATTGTAACTGTTCAGAATTAAATTCCCCACCTTTTTCATAATCACACATACTTAAAATATGTTGACCTGACAATGTTGCGCGTGAGGCTTTAATGACAGGTTGAAAACCTTCATTTAAATGAAATTGATAATTTTCATGAAGCTGAATTTGCTGTTGATTTGCATCAGTTGAATAATCTAGCGCATAACCCAATTCTTCAAGCAACTCATGCTCAAACTGTCTAAGGATTTGTCGCAAAAAAAGATCAGGATTGTCCTGCGCAGACATGCATTGGAGTTGTTCTAAGGTATGCGCATATTGAGCAAATGTCTCTGGCATCTCGACCTCTAAAGGACATAACCTCAATAAAACTTCATTTAAATAAAAACCTGAAAAAAAAGCATCCCCAAAAAAGAAAATGGGTTGATTCACAATTTCAAGTTTACTGAAATTTTTAAGCTCAGACTTGCCGGATGCTTGCAAGCAAATTGGTTGATACTGGGGAGGTGGCGTTTGCCTGAGAATACCATCAATTCGACCATGCTCCTGAGTAAACAAGTGCACAATATGACTTTTTTCACGATATTTACGATGGTGAATTAAATAACCATGCAGTATCTCATTACGCATGATTTGAAATATTAATCCTTGTCTTTCTTTTTCTTGTCGTCTTCATCTTCATCCCCATCTGGAATGACTGCACCCACAACTGCAGCAGTACCTTTAACCACGCCTTTTGTGGTTTTATAAGCCACTTTGACAGGAACAGTAACGATTTTATGAATACACCCTTGTAGAAACAAAACACATGCAACTACGGCCAATACTTTCATCATTACTCTTCCCTCAAAGTTTGTTATTTAACGATTAGATATCGCTATAACCTAAGCTTTTCAATGCACGCTCATCATCAGACCAACCGCCTTTGACTTTCACCCAAAGTGTCAGCATGATTTTTTGCTCGAACATTTTTTCCATATCCACACGTGCATCCATACCGATTTTCTTCAGTTTGGCACCCTTCTCACCAATAACAATGGCTTTTTGGCCAGAGCGATCGACAAAAATCGTCGCATCAATATAGGTACACGCCGCTTTAGGACGACCAGTTTTTGGATTAACTGTTGCTTCTTCTGTTTTAAACGACTCAATTTGAACGGTTAGATCATAAGGAAGCTCTTCCCCCAATTGACGCATGATTTTTTCACGGATAATTTCAGAAGCAAGGAAACGCTCTGAACGATCAGTCAATTGCTCAAGTGAATACAGTGGTGGTTGGAATGGTAAATATTTCTCAATCGTACTGCGCAAATGATCCAAATTTGCACCGCGTAACGCTGATACAGGAACAATTTCTGCAAAATTCATCAATTTTGCACGCTCTTGTATCAAGGGTAATGCATGGTTTTTGTTTTCTAGCGTATCAATTTTATTGATCACAAGAATAACCGGCATATCGGCATTTTTTAGCTTTTCTAACACTAAATCATCATTCTGTGTCCATTTGTCTGCATCAATCACAAACAAAACCAAGTTCACATCACGAAGTGCAGAATGCGCCGCACGGTTCATCATTTTATTGATGGCACGAACTTCTTTTTTGTGCATCCCGGGCGTATCCACGAATACTGCCTGAGACTTTTCGCGTGAGTCAATACCCACAATTTTATGACGCGTCGTTTGTGGCTTACGAGATGTAATTGAAAGTTTTTGACCCAAAATATGGTTCATTAACGTTGATTTACCCACGTTTGGACGACCGACAATCGCCACAAAACCACTTTTAAAATCGGCAGGAATTTCAGTACCTTGTGCACTAAAAAACTGACTAATTAAATCGTTACTGTCGCCTTGCGACTCGTGATCAGCATCTACGTGATCGGAATGAGTAGTCATTAAGACTTTTTCTCCAAAATTTCTAAGATTTCTGCCGCTACTGCCTGTTCAGCAAAGCGACGGCTTGAACCTTCACCGTATTTAACAGGTAGCCCTTCTACCGTACATTCAACTTTAAAATGTTGGTTTGGAGCATCACCCTGAATATCTACAACCTCGTAAACCGGGAGAGGTTTTTTACGTGCTTGTAAATACTCTTGTAAACGTGATTTAGGGTCTTTCAGTTGATCAGTTGGTTCAATATGATCTAAATATGGCACATACCATTTAAGAACAATCGGTTCCAGAATTTTTAAATCCTGACAATCGACATAGATTGCACCAATGATCGATTCAACGGTATCCGCAAGTATAGACTCACGATGATGACCGCCAGATTTCAACTCACCTGTACTCAAGATTAATTCTTGACTGAGTTTTAAGTCATTGGCGATTTTTCCTAGCGCTTCCTGACGAACCAGTGTCGCACGCATACGCGTTAGACGCCCTTCATTTTCATGCGGGTAGGCATGGTACAGATAATTGGCAATTATCATACCCAACAATGAATCGCCCAGATATTCTAGGCGTTCATAATTGTATTTATGGCTCACCGATCGGTGGGTCAAGGCCAGTTGTAACAATTCAGGTTGTTTAAACTGATAACCGATACGACTTGCTAAACGAGCTTCATTTAGCTTGGACTGAGCTTTGATCAAAACTTTTCTCGAACTTCAACACAATATCAATATTCAATAAGAAAGGTTTTCTTATTTCATAATCTGTTTTCACTTGTAGACCATCTACATTAGTGACTTGAGCAATATCTTTAAAATTTAAATCACGTACACCGTTCATATCTAAACGCTGTGACATTTGTGACTCAAACTTACTCGGAGCAATATTTTTAGGACTGCTCTTCATCAATTCTTCAATTTCATTGTTGACTAGACGATCGTCAACATACGGTCCCCAAACCGCAATTAAAGCTTTAGCTAAAAAAGCAAAACCAATCACAGCAATTAAAATTGCGATATAAGACGTTCCCCGTTGATGTCTCATTTTATTTTCCTGATGTAAGACTAATCAATACTGCCATTACGACTAAATGAAGGCAGTTTTAAACCAGGTTCCTTATGCATCCACTTGTAAAAAGCACGTCCAGTGAGGTTTTCTTCGGGCACAAAGCCCCAAAAACGACTGTCCGCACTTTGATCGCGATTATCCCCCATCGCGAAATAGTGACCTTCAGGAACCTTAACTTCCCAATATAAACCATTTTCTGTTGAATATTTACCATTTTCAACATAGTTGATAAATGGTGCTTGGCGCGCAACATTGACACCTTCAAGCTCACGCATGGTAAACGTATGCTTACCCATGGTTTCTTTATGATAAATCGATGTAGGTGTGTCGAGTTGATCTTTTTCACGGCTAAATTCAACTGGAACTTTTGCCACTTTCTGACCATTTACACTCAGTTGACCATGATCGTAAATAATATGATCCCCTGGTAAACCGACCACTCGTTTAATATAGCTGATGGTTGGTTGTGGTGGATAACGGAATACAATGACATCACCACGCTCAGGTTCACCAACATCAATAATTTTTTTATTAATAATAGGTAATCGTACGCCATACTGATATTTATTCACCACAATAAAATCACCTGTTTCTAAGGTTGGAACCATAGAGTCAGATGGAATATTAAATGGCTCATATAAGAATGAACGCATCACCAAAACTATCGCTAGAATCGGCCAGAAATCATAAGCCCATGCGATAACGACATTTTCATTCCCTTTACCTTTGGTCTGCCGTTGCTTCCAGACAAACTTATCCAACAGCCAAATTAAGAAAAAAATGACTGTGGCAGGAACAAGGATCAAATTAAAGTCAAAATCCATGAGCTCATAAACCTCTATTTATTATCTTTCTACTTTCAATACAGCAAGGAACGCTTCTTGTGGGATTTCGACGCTGCCCACTTGTTTCATACGTTTCTTACCTTCTTTTTGTTTCGCAAGAAGTTTCTTCTTACGTGACACGTCACCACCATAACATTTTGCCAATACGTTTTTACGCATCGCTTTTACAGTTGAACGTGCAATGATTTGCGCACCAATTGCTGCTTGAATAGCCACATCAAACATTTGACGTGGAATCAAATCTTTCATTTTTTCAACTAGAGCAATACCACGATGACGAGCATCTTGGCGGTGACAAATCATGGCCAAGGCGTCAACCTTCTCACCATTAATTAGCACATCAACCTTAACTAAAGATGAACTCTCAAAACGCACAAAGTTATAGTCTAACGATGCAAAACCGCGTGAACATGATTTCAATTTATCAAAGAAATCCATCACTACTTCAGCCATTGGGATTTCAAACGTGATCGCTACTTGGTTCGCCATAAACTTCATATTTTTTTGAACGCCACGACGTTCAACACATAACGTCATCACATTACCCAAGTACTCTTGCGGTACCAAGATATGACATTCAGCAATTGGCTCACGTAAATCTTCAACTGTTGAACCATCCGGCATTTTAGAAGGACTATCGATGTAAATAGTTTGACCATTTTTCATCACCGCTTCATAAATTACGGTTGGTGCTGAAGAAATCAGGTCCAGATCATACTCACGTTCTAAACGTTCTTGTACAATTTCCATGTGCAGCATACCCAAGAAGCCACAACGGAAGCCAAAACCAAGTGCATCTGAACTTTCAGGTTCAAAGAACAACGCTGAGTCATTAATTTGCAGTTTGTGCAGCGCCTCACGGAACGGTTCAAATTCACTTGAATCGATTGGGAATAAACCTGCATAGACCTGTGGTTTCACTTTTTTGAAACCCGGTAAGCTTTCAACTTCTGGTGTAGTTGCCAAGGTAATCGTATCACCAACTGGAGCACCAAAAATATCTTTAATACCCGCGATCACGAAACCAACTTCACCTGCTTCGAGCATGTCAGTTTCTGTGTGTTTCGGATTAAAAATACCTACTGAAGTAATGATGTGCGTTTGACCTGTTGATTTCATCAACATTTTATCGCCTTTACGCACACGACCTTCTTTAATACGAACTAAAGAAACCACGCCCAAATAGTTGTCGAACCAAGAGTCAACAATTAAGGCTTGTAATGGTGCATTACGATCGCCTTCGGGTGCAGGAATAACATTTACCAGTGTTTCAAGCACCCCTTCAATGCCTAGACCCGTTTTCGCTGAACATGTAGGTGCTTCAGTCGCTTCGATACCAATAATGTCTTCAATTTCTTGAATAACACGCTCTGGCTCTGCTTGCGGCAAATCAATTTTATTTAAAACAGGTAGGACTTCTAGACCTTGTTCAATTGCGGTATAGCAGTTCGCTACAGATTGTGCTTCTACCCCTTGTGCAGCATCGACAACCAATAGTGCACCTTCACACGCAGCCAATGAACGTGAAACTTCATAAGAAAAGTCAACGTGCCCCGGTGTGTCAATGAAGTTGAGTTGGTATTCTTCACCATTAGGATGGGTGTAATACAAAGTCACTGACGCAGCTTTAATCGTAATACCACGCTCACGTTCCAATTCCATAGAATCTAGAACCTGCGCCTGCATTTCACGATCTTGCAAACCACCACAAGTTTGAATAAATCGGTCGGCAAGGGTCGACTTACCATGGTCGATATGCGCAATGATCGAGAAGTTACGAATGTTTTTTATATCAACAGATTTTTTAGCTTGCGCCATGGGCTACCTTGGAAAAATAAAAGCGCTATACATGCAATTCTTTATGCATAGCAAAAGCCGAATAGAAATTGCCGAGGATTATAGCAGATGGATTTTTCAAAGTATCGAAAATAATGCATTGCTTTTATGCAAGTCATTCATCCCACATGGAGAACTTGGCTGGTCTTGGTTTGAAATTTTGCGATAAAATCAAACTCAAAGATCATAAGCACTAAAATCCAGCGGATTTAGGCTATCCGCAATAGGTTGATACGCTTGGGTAAAGGTTGGCGACATGCGTTTTGGACGACCTGTGGCAATTTCAATGCATGCCCACTGCGTATTGCCTGTAAATAATATCGCTTTGTCTTTAGGGCGATAAAATACATACTGACGAAATGAATACAACGCATTGATATCATTTAACCAAGTTCGTAGAATAATCTCCTCACCTTCGACTGCTGCTTTGCGATATTGAACATGATGCTCTACAGCAACCATGGCATGCTTCAATTCTAGATATTCTTTTAAGCCTAGACCTAAGGCTTCAATATGTGCTGTCGCGACATCTTGCATCCAACTGACGTACACCACGTTATTTACATGATTTAATGTGTCGATATGTTCAGCTTGAACTGTAATTTTTAAATCAAAGATATCGCTCATAGCATCCTGCAAATTTTAAACTATGCTCTACAGTCTACTCATTTTTATCTAAGGGTAAATTGCAAAAACACTAAAGTTAAAAAAACCACTCACTTGGAGTGGTTTTCATTCAGCAACTCTTATTGAATACGCATGCCTACAATCGCACTTTGCCCCTGACGAATCAAAGAAACACGTGCAATGCTGCCATTTTTCAACTCTGAAATAACTTTCACAAAATCTTCAGCATTATTTACGGCTTTATTATTAACTTGGGTCACAACATCCCCCGGCTGAATTCGCGCTTGTGATGCAATACCACCTGCACGTACATCCTGAATTAAAACACCGCCTTTTAGACTCAGTTGTTTTAATTCATCTGCGTTTAGGTTGCGAATTGACACCCCAATCACTGGGCCTTTTTTTACAGGGGTCGTTTCAGCTTTTGCAGGCGTATCATCTGGTGCAGTGATTAAAGTTGCTGAAATATTTTGGCGTTTATCATCACGTAATACTTCAAGCTGAATACTTTGATTAGGACCTGTACGATTGAGATAATTCAGTAGTTCGCCAGTACGTGAAATCGGTGTACCATTAAATTTCAAAATGACATCACCCGCTTTAAAGCCAGCCTTTGCTGCGGGTGAATTCGGTGCAACTTGAGTAATCAATGAGCCCTCAGGTTTTGAAAGGTTATAGGATTCAGCAAGATTCCGATCGATATCTTGCAGCATAACGCCTAAGTAAGCACGTGTCACCTTGCCGTTTTTCTTTAATTGGTCTGCAACATCCATCGCCACATCAATAGGAATCGAGAACGATAACCCCATATAACCGCCTGTACCACTAAAGATACGAGAATTTACCCCGACCACCTCACCAGACTGATTAAATAATGGACCACCAGAATTACCTGGATTCAATGCCACGTCGGTTTGAATGAATGGAACCGAGGTTTCTCCCATCATATTACGCATTTTAGCACTAACGATTCCTGCCGAAGCTGAATAGTCAAAGCCAAATGGTGAACCAATGGCCAACACTGGCTCACCTACACGTAAACGGTCAACATTGCCTGTGCGTAGCTCAGGAAAATTTGAACCTTTGACCTTTAACAAAGCCACGTCAGTCCGCTCATCACTACCCACAACTGTGGCATCAATTTCACGGCGGTCATTCAGTACGATGGTGACTTTCGAGGCATCTTCTACCACATGGTGATTGGTTAATAGATAACCATCTTTACTAATAAAGAATGCGCTTCCATAACCGGTCTTTTCTTGCGGCATTTTTTGCTGCGGAATAACCACCTGATTACCGAAAAAGCGTCGTAATATTTCTGGGACTTGTTGCTGCAAAAGCTCTTCTTGACTAAGCTTTTTAACCACATTCACGCTTACGACAGCTGGGCTGACTTGTTCAACCAAATTGGAAAAATCAACAGGACCCGCTGCCTGAGTCTGCACGCTAGCAACCGTAAACACAGCTGCATAGAGTCCCTTTTGTAAATACGATTTATTCATTGTTAGCATTCACTCAATTGTGCTTATCATTTGAAATACGTTAGTTTTTATCACAATGCAAGTCTAAGCTTCGTAATAAAATGTTTGATGATTATTTATGATAAACAATCTTAAACATTCCTTAAATATTACAGATCTATGAATATTTTTCATTATTTAGTTAATTTATAGTCATTGCGTTTTTAGGCAAAAACAGTTGTGATGATTGGACATTTTTAAAATTAGCTGATGGACATGTCTAATTTAAACACGATACATCAATTTGATGTAATTATTGTGGGAAGTGGCGGTGCAGGCCTAAGTTTAGCCCTATCGCTACCAGATCATTTTAATATTGCTGTTTTAGCTAAATCGACGCTGACGGATGCCAGCACATATTATGCCCAAGGTGGTGTTGCTGCCGTCCTCGATAAAACAGATTCTATTGAACAACATATTGATGACACCATGATTGCCGGTGCGCATTTATGTGAAATGGCGGCGGTAAAACAAACCGTTGAAGGTGGTAAATCTTCTGTCGATTTTCTACTGAATCAGGGTGTGCAATTTACTTTAGACGACCAAGAACAGTTACATCTGACACGTGAAGGTGGTCACTCTCAACGGCGGATTATCCATGCAGCAGATGCCACAGGTCGTGCTATTTCCACAACATTGGTTGAACGTGCGCAAGAAAAAGCCAATATTCATATTTTTGAAAATTTTATTGCAATCGATTTAATCACCGCACAAAAATTAAATCCTGAAACTGAAAACCGTGCTCTCGGTCTGTATGCTTTAGATGAAAAAACCGAAAAAGTATATACCTTTTTAGCACCATTTACTGCCCTTGCCTGTGGCGGTGCCATGAAAGCTTATTTATATACATCGAATCCCGACATTGCGACGGGTGACGGTATTGCCATGGCGTATCGTGCAGGCTGCCGTGTTGCCAATATGGAGTTTAACCAATTCCATCCGACCTGTTTATATCATCCTCAAGCTCGCTCTTTCTTAATTACCGAGGCGATGCGTGGCGAAGGTGCCTATTTGCGCCTCCCTGATGGTGAACGCTTTATGCTGCGCTTTGATGAACGTGCAGAATTAGCACCACGCGATATCGTAGCGCGCGCTATTGATTATGAAATCAAACGTCTGGGAATCCGTCATGTTTGGCTTGATATTACCCATAAACCTGCAGAATTTGTCAAAGAACATTTTCCAACATTGTATGCACGCTTAATGGAACTCGGCATTGATATCACCAAAGAAATGATTCCGGTGGTTCCTGCAGCACACTACACCTGTGGTGGCGTTGTGGTTGATGAAAACAGTCAGACCGATATTCCAGGCCTATATGCCATTGGAGAAACTTCCTATACCGGCCTACACGGTGCAAACCGTATGGCAAGTAACTCCTTACTTGAATGTTTCGTCTATGGTATGAGTGCATCAGCACATATCACAGCACAGTATCAGGGAACCTATCAGGCGCCTCATGTCCCAGAATGGGATGACTCGCAAGTGACCAACCCTGATGAAGACGTGGTGATTTTGCAAAATTGGGATGAACTTCGCCAAACCATGTGGAACTACGTGGGTATTGTCAGAACAACCAAGCGGCTTCAACGTGCGCTCCATCGTATTGAAATGCTCAATCGTGAAATTACCGAGTATTACCAAGACTACCAAGTCAGTAAAAATCTGATTGAATTACGTAACTTAGTGTTGGTTTCAGAAATGATTGTACGCTGTGCAATGGAACGTAAAGAATCACGTGGACTGCATTTCACTTTGGACTATCCTGAACAAGCAGCAGAATTACGAAAAACAGTCCTAACTCCACCCAATTTCCAAGTGGAATGTCCATTGGTGAATACAGAACTGGTTTCTTAAACATCTAAAATGTCTAAAAACCATAAAAAGCCGAATATAAATTCGGCTTTTTATTTGAATCAGCAAATGCAATTGAGCCTTTATATTCGTTTTGGTGGAATAGAATAACTCCCTGTTATATGTGCAACAGGCTCATCCACACCTGCTGAATACACCAACACCTCACCATAAATTATACTTTTGCCCACTTTCAGCAATCGACACTCGCCTATTAAATCTTGATTGGCTTCGGGTTTTCTTAAAAAATTAATATTCATATTGGTCGTGACCGCCAGTCCTACAATCCCGATCTCCCCCAATATAGCCACATATAGCGCAAAGTCAGCCAAAGTCATCATGGTTGGGCCAGAAATCGTATTGCCCGGTCTTAGATCTTGTTCTGTGACATGCCAAATTAAGGTCGCCGTTTGCTGTCCAACTTTTTTAATCGTGCAATTTTTTAAACTTGGGGCAAATTCACATTGTAAAAAATCAATAATCGCCTGCTTTCGATGCGGCATAAAAAAATCATCCATAACTTATGCTATGAATGATTTTTAAATCAAATACCTAAAGATTACTATGGCATTTTAGATCTGTTGCAAATGCAATAATGCCTGTTGAAAAACCTGTTCAGGTGTTTGTGTCGCATCGAGGCGCTTCATGCGTGCAGGCTCATTTTCATGGATTTCAGCAAAACCGGAACGCACTTTCTCAAAGAACGTTGCTTTCTCTTGCTCAAATCGATCCAAAGCACCACGCTCTCTTGCTCTTAACATTCCTGTTTCAATCGGTGCATCAAGCCAAAAAGTAATATCAGGTATACGCGCAACAAAACTTGCATTTAAGACATTGAGCTTGTCACGATCTAAACCACGTCCTGCACATTGATAAGCAAAACTCGAATCGGCAAAACGATCACATAAAACGATTTTACCTTCTGCCAATGCAGGTAAAATCACGCGCGCCAAATGCTGTGCGCGTGCAGCATACATAAGTAACAACTCTGTATCATCACTCATTGCTTCATCATGATTGACGGCCAAAAGTAATGCACGAATTTGTTCAGCCATAGGTGTACCACCCGGCTCACGTGTAAGTACGACATTTTTACCCAAATTTTGGAAATGATCATGTAATTTACGAATGAGTGTAGTTTTACCCACACCTTCCGTGCCTTCAAAGCTAATAAACATGCTCACTCCTTAGTTTTTCGCACGAATTACAGATAAATATTCTTGTACCGCGCGGTTATGGTCTTGCAAATTACTGCTAAATTTATGGCCGCCATTTCCTGTTGCAACAAAATATATATTGTTAGATGAATCAGGATGCATCGCGGCTTCAATTGCTTTTTGACTCGGCAAAGCAATCGGTGTAGGCGGTAAGCCGTTGATCGTATACGTATTATACGCTGTAGGTGTACGTAGATCTTGGCGAGTGATATTACCTTGGTATTTATCGCCCATGCCATAAATAACCGTAGGGTCCGTTTGTAAACGCATGCCTTGTTGTAAACGACGCACAAATACACCAGACACTTGTTCAAGCTCACTATCAATACTGGTTTCTTTTTCAATAATCGACGCCATAATTAAGGCTTCATATTTATCTTTGTACGGTAAATTTTGAGCTCGATTAGTCCAAGCCTGATCTAAGGCTTTAATTTGTCGGTTATACAAATCCTTCAAAATTTTTCGATCAGACTCGCCTTTTGCAAAGAAATACGTATTCGGTGCAAATAATCCTTCAGGATGTGAATACGGAATGCCAAGCTCTTTTAAGATTTGTGCATACGGTAAATGACTGATGTCATGCGTCACCAAAGGGTCATTTTTTAAAGCATCTATCAGTTGCTTAAATGTCGTCCCTTCGATCACTAAAATTCGATTCATTTGCGCATTTTCAGAGTTAGAAATCAACTCCATAACTTCTCGTACACTCATACCTTCATGAATTTCATACACACCTGCTTTTAAGGTGTCATTAATCATGAACTTTTGGTACAACTTTAAAATAATAGGAAAATGAACTTGTTTCTCTTTGGAAAGTCGGTCAATAAAACCTGAATAGGTATCCCCTGCACCAATCGCCAACATTTGCTTTTTGCCTTCCACAGGATAGGCTTTAAATAAACTCGACCACAGTAAAATCGCCACAAGTACAACGATACCAAGTAGCACAACCAAACATGCTTTAAATGGAAAACCTGCTTTGGCAGATTTTTTCTTATTTGTTTTTTTAGACGCGGTGGACATATTAACGAATCTGACTTAATTGAAGTGTTCGGAAAAGTTCAATACAAGCTTGAACATCTAACTCAACTCCATTCAGAGTTGATGCAATTTTCATGGGACTTAAAGCATTGCAGAAAAAAACACTCTGAAAATGCGTAATTTCATCCATATTGACGTGACGTTGATTACATGGAATCTGATGCTGCTGCATCCGTTTTAAAATTTCTGCACGCATGACACCATGCACGCCATTATAACGAAGTTCGGGCGTAATCCATCCTTCATTTGTACGAATAAAACAATTACTGCTCACACCTTCGACAACTGTACCTTGCACATCCGTCACCAAAGCTTCGCCCCATGGGGTTTGATCCAACTCTGCTTTGAGCATGACTTGTTCTAATCGATTTAAGGACTTTAAGCCCACCAAACTTGGCATGGTTAACCCAATAGCTTGATGTAATACACCACTTTCGACAGTTTCGTACTCAAAATCTGCAACAGCTTTGGGGTAATAAAACACCCAAACATCTGCTGGATGCTCAGGTAAACTATAGCCACGCTGACCGATACCACGACTCAACACGATTTTCAAAGTGCCATTGACGACATCTTGTTTACGTAACAATTTTAGAGTGTCTTCAATGAGGCTTAAATCTGCATTTAGCTTTAATCGCTCATTACTCAGTTTTAATCGTGCAATATGCAAAGCTAAAAGTTCTATTTGTCCTTGGCGAATACGTGCCGTGCTAAAACAGCCATCGCCATAGTGAAAGGCTCGATCAAGTAAATCAACTTGTTCTATTTGCTGCGCATTTTTAAAACACTGCATACATCGTCATCCCAATTACATCACTTTATTTTAAAAAATAATCGTTCAGCATATATTTCTTTTTTGTTCATATTAAATTCTTTTTTAATTATTTTTTCTGCATAAAAACTACAGATATTCTTGCCTCATCCAACAAAACATGTATAAAAATTGAGGACAACATGAATCTATCGAAATTAAAACTTGGGGTTTTGGCTGCATTCATTTCTGCCACAGCATTCAGTGCATCTGCCAAAGATTTCTTAAATGTGTCATATGATCCAACCCGTGAATTGTATGACAACTTCAATAAAGACTTTAGCGTTTACTGGAAAAAAACCACAGGCCAAGACATTAACTTTAAACAATCTCATGGTGGCTCAGGCAAACAGGCTCGTGCTGTTATTGATGGTCTAGATGCCGATGTCGTCACTTTGGCCTTGGCTGCAGATATTGATGAAATTGCTGCACGTGGTTTAGTTGCAAAAGACTGGCAAAAGAAATTTCCGCAAAACTCAACGCCCTATACATCGACCATTGTGTTCCTAGTGCATAAAGGTAACCCGAAAGGCATTAAGGACTGGGGCGATTTAATTAAACCGGGTGTCGACATTATTACCCCGAACCCAAAAACATCCGGTGGTGCGCGTTGGAACTATTTAGCTGCGTGGGCTTGGGCCAAACACCAAGTAGGTGGTAATGATGCAAAAGCCCAAGAATTTGTCCGCCAAATCTATAAGCAAACCAAAGTCCTCGACTCAGGTGCTCGTGGTGCAACAACTACATTCGCTGAACGTGGTATTGGTGACGTGTTATTGGCTTGGGAAAATGAAGCACATCTGGCAGTTCGTGAACAGCCGGGTAAGTTTGAGATTGTGACCCCTTCACTTTCTATCTTGGCCGAGCCACCTGTTGCGATTGTAGAAAAAAATGCCAAGAAGGATGGCAATGAAAATTTAGCCAAAGCATATTTAAATTATCTGTACTCACCTGCAGGTCAAACCATTGCAGCACAGAACTATTATCGCCCACGTAATGCTGCGGTACTGGCAAAATATAAAAATGTTTTTAAACCTTTAAAATTAGTGACTATTGATAAAGAGTTTGGTGGTTGGAGCAAAGTACAGAAAAAACATTTTGAAAATGGTGGCGTCTTTGATCAAATCGTGAAGACCAATAATTCCAAATAATGCTTTAAATACAGAAAAGCATCTTCCTTTCGCATAAGGTCGATGCTTTTTTTTCGTAGACACACTTGTTATCTTTTTTATTCATATAAAATTCGTTTTTAATTATTTTTTATGCATAAAGATTGGCGCTATTCTTCACCCATGTTACAGACAAAGTAAAAATTATTGAGGTTCACATGAGTATTTCCGCAAAATTAAAATTGGGTGTTCTTGCTGCCGTCATCTCGACGATTTCTTTTGGTGCAGCTGCAAAAGACTTTTTAAACGTATCTTACGACCCAACGCGTGAACTCTATGAAAGTGTGAATAAAGACTTCAGTAAATATTGGGAAAGCCGTACAGGTCAAAAAATTAATTTTAAACAATCTCACGGTGGTTCAGGTAAACAAGCACGTGCCGTCATTGATGGTTTAGATGCCGATGTGGTGACTTTAGCTCTCGCAGCAGATATTGATGTGATTGCAGAAAAAGCCAAACTTTTACCTGCAGATTGGCAAAAGAAACTTCCACAAAACTCAACGCCATATACCTCAACCATTGTGTTCTTAGTCCGTAAAGGCAACCCTAAAGCGATTAAAGATTGGGGCGATCTGGTTAAACCAGGCGTAGGTATTATTACCCCAAACCCGAAAACTTCAGGCGGTGCACGTTGGAACTATTTAGCTGCGTGGGCTTGGGCAAAACATCAAGCGGGTGGTAATGATACAACGGCTCAAGAATTCGTCCGTAAGATTTATAAAAACACCAAAGTACTCGATTCAGGCGCACGTGGTTCGACTACGACCTTTGCTGAACGTGGTATTGGTGATGTATTACTAGCTTGGGAAAATGAAGCACATTTAGCGATTCGTGAACAACCGGGTAAGTTTGAAATTGTGACCCCTTCACTTTCAATTTTAGCTGAGCCACCTGTTGCTGTTCTTGAAAAAAATGCGGAGAAAAAAGGCAATCTTTATTTAGCCAAAGGTTATTTAAACTTCCTTTATTCACCACGTGGTCAGCAAATCGCAGCTCAGAATTTTTACCGTCCACGCAACGCTACAACGCTTGCACAATACGCGTCAGTCTTTAAGCCACTTAAACTCGTGACCATTAATAAAGAATTTGGTGGTTGGGATAAAGTCCAAAAAGCACACTTTGAAAATGGCGGCGTGTTTGACCAAATCGTTAAAGCCAACAACGGAAAATAAGACCAGTCATTGACTGAATCAGGAGAACTTGACATGACACATACAGTAATTGTCCCGGGTGTAGGCGGTAGTGAACACGCACATTGGCAATCTTGGTTACAACGTCAGCTCATGTCTAGCTCTCGTGTTCAGCAAAAAGATTGGAATCATCCTGTACTCAAGGACTGGATTAAACAATTCGTTCAAACCGTACGACCTTTACAGGGTGAAATTCAAATTGTGGCGCATAGCTTTGGTTGTTTAACCACGGTGGCAGCATTGGCATTGCATCCAGAACTCAATAAAAAAATCAAAAATTTAGTTTTGGTCGCACCAGCCAATCCAGCACGCTTTGGTGAAAACGGCTTTGCACGCGACAGTACAACGGATTACAAAGCATTTTTTCATCAGCTAACTATTCGTGTGCCGACAACGATGTTGATTAGTGAAAATGATCCTTGGCTTGGCTTTGAAGATGCAAAACAACTTGCAGGTGCTTGGAAGCTCTACCCTGTGAATATGGGCGCTGTAGGACACATTAATGTTGCATCAGGTTTTGGACCGTTTCCTGAAATTTTCAATTACTTAATTTCAGAAAACCACATGAAACATATCAACTTTACTGATGAAAACAAGTATTTATTTCAATTTGCTTTTTAAGTACTGAGCATTAAGCTTGTCGCAAAATCATTTATTCAATTTTGCTGACCTTTTAAGTCAGCTTTTCTCATTTTGAGGAGTCATCATGTCGCAGCGATCCCGAGTGCTGCCAGGATTTGGTCTTTCTCTAGGCTTTACCCTAGCGTATTTATCCTTAATTGTGCTCATTCCCCTTTCGGCCGTATTTATTAAATCTTTAGGTATCGGTTGGGACGGACTATGGGAAATTTTAAGCTCAGAACGTATTTTAAAATCGTTACAACTGAGTTTTAGTGCCGCCATTATTGCTGCGTTAGTCAATGTGGTTTTTGGTTTGCTTTTAGCATGGTGTTTAGTTCGTTATACCTTCCCTGGTAAACGTATTGTCGATGCATTGGTTGATTTACCTTTTGCATTGCCAACTGCCGTTGCTGGTATTGCATTAACTTCGTTATATGCACCTACTGGTTGGATCGGTCAGTACCTTGAACCCATTGGCATTAAAGTCGCATATACCCCGATCGGTATTACCTTGGCCCTCATCTTTATTGGTATTCCTTTTGTGGTTCGTACTGTACAGCCTGTACTGAGCGACCTAGAAACTGAACTTGAAGAAGCTGCTTCTGCACTGGGTGCAAATCGCTTTCAGATCGTGACCAAAGTGATCTTACCTATTCTATTTCCTGCGCTGTTAACAGGTTTTGCTTTGGCCTTTGCACGCGGTGTGGGTGAATATGGTTCGGTGATTTTTATCGCAGGTAACCAACCCTTCAAAACTGAAATTGCGCCATTGATGATTATCTCTCGTCTTGAGGAATATGATTATGCAGGCGCGACCACGATTGCAGTTGTGATGCTGGTGATTTCTTTTGCTATTTTATTCTTAATTAACTTGGTTCAAGCATGGGCAAGTCGCCGTACAGGGAGAACTGCACGATGAATACGAATAGTAATGCGCTTGCGGAAAAATTACAGTCGCGTGATGCTACGCGTGAACCAACATGGGTTCGTTATACCCTGATCATCATTGCTTTAATTTTCTTCTTAAGCTGCCTGATTCTGCCATTAGTTTTGGTTTTCGTTGAAGCCTTTAAACAAGGTGTTGGCGTTTACTTCCAAGCACTGGTACATCCAGATACATTATCAGCAGTAAAACTTACGCTACTGACAGCTGTGATTGCCGTACCGTTAAACGTGGTCTTTGGTGTAGCAGCGGCATGGTGTGTTGCCAAGTTTAATTTCCGTGGTAAATCTATTTTAACCACGATTATTGATATGCCATTTTCAGTCTCTCCAGTCATTGCAGGCTTAATGTTGGTATTGATTTTTGGTACTCAAGGTTGGTTAGGCGGCTGGCTGATGGATAACGACATCAAAATTTTATATGCCGTTCCAGCCATTGTCCTTGCCACTGTGTTTATTACCGTTCCTTTTGTGGCACGTGAGTTGATTCCATTAATGGAAGCTCAAGGGACTGAGGAAGAAGAAGCAGCTATCGTATTGGGTGCTTCAGGTTGGCAGACCTTCTGGAAAGTGACACTTCCAAATATCAAATGGGGCTTAATCTACGGCGTGATTCTATGTAATGCACGTGCAATGGGTGAGTTTGGTGCTGTTTCTGTGGTTTCAGGTCACATTCGCGGCGAAACCAACACCTTACCGCTACACGTAGAAATCCTTTATAACGAATATACCTTTAGTGCTGCTTTTGCTGTGTCTTCACTATTAGCGCTCTTGGCGATTGTGACCCTGATTTTAAAAACATGGGTTGAACTACGTCAGGAACGACAAGACAAGCGTAAAGAAGATTCACAAGTTTCTTAAGGAATGACCTCATGAGTATTCAAGTAAAAAATATTGAAAAACACTTTGGTGCATTCCATGCACTTAAAAATATCTCTTTAGATTTTCCTGATGGCCAGCTCGTTGCGCTGCTTGGCCCATCAGGCTGTGGTAAAACTACCCTATTGCGTATCATTGCCGGTCTTGAATCTGCCGATGGCGGTCAAGTGATTTTAGAAGGTGAAGATGCCACTAAAGTTCATGTCCGTGAACGTGAAGTTGGTTTTGTATTCCAGCATTATGCACTGTTCCGCCACATGACCGTATTTGACAATATTGCTTTTGGTTTACGCGTACGCCCACGTGCAACACGCCCATCTGAAGCTGAAATCAAAAAACGGGTTACTCGTTTACTTGATCTTGTTCAACTTGGTTTCTTGGCTGACCGTTACCCTGCACAACTTTCAGGTGGTCAACGCCAACGTATTGCCTTAGCACGTGCTTTAGCGGTTGAGCCGCGTGTGTTATTACTGGATGAACCTTTTGGTGCATTGGATGCCAAAGTTCGTAAAGAATTACGCCGCTGGTTACGTACCTTGCATGACGAACTCCACATCACCTCTATTTTCGTGACCCATGACCAAGAAGAAGCACTTGAAGTGGCCGATCAAATCATTGTGATGAACAAAGGCAACGTAGAACAGATTGGCTCGCCACGTGAAGTTTATGAAAAACCTGCAACACCGTTTGTATTTGACTTTTTAGGTCAAGCCAACCGTTTTGAAGGTCAAAATAGCAATGGCCTCATTCAAATTGGTGAAGACCGAATTTTGTTGCCACAAAACGCCAATGCGCCGCAAGGAAATGTCATTGCCTTCGCTCGTCCGGATGAACTGCGTATTCATGCACAGCCGCAAGAAAATGCCATCCAAGCGACTTTTGTACGTGAGCTTTGGATTGCAGGTAAAGTCATTGCTGAACTGCATGACCGTCAAGGCAATCTTATTGAAATTTCATTAACGGCAGATGAAGCGAAAGCGCATCAATTCCGCCCAAATCAAACGGTATGGTTAAGTGCAACAAACTTGCATTTATTTGAAAACCAAGTTGCATAAAACAAAAAAGTTGGGGCCGTCACAAGCCCCACTTGCTTTTAAGGTAAAATAAAATTATGAATTTCCAACAATTAAGAATTATTCGAGAAACCGTACGTCAGAATTTTAATTTAACAGAAGCGTCTGCTGCACTTTACACCTCGCAGTCTGGCGTGAGTAAACACATCAAAGATCTAGAAGATGAACTTGGTGTACAGCTATTTATTCGTAAAGGTAAACGTCTACTCGGTTTAACCGAACCAGGCCAGTCTTTATTGGGAATCGTTGAACGCATGCTCGTGGATGCAGACAATATTAAACGTCTAGCAGATGACTTTAACAAAGTGGATGAAGGGACATTGACTATTGCGACCACACATACGCAAGCGCGTTATGTCTTGCCGCCGATTGTGAACCAATTTAAAAAAGAATTTCCAAAAGTTCATCTAATTTTGCAACAAGCAAGCCCTGTTGAAATTACAGAAATGCTCCTTCAAGGTGAAGCGGATATTGGGATCGCAACCGAATCATTAACCACCGAAGATAACCTTGCAAGTGTGCCTTACTATAACTGGCAACACAGTATCATCACACCACAAGAGCACCCACTCACCCAAAAATCAAATATCACCATTGAAGATTTGTCGAACTATCCAATTATTACTTACCACGGTGGTTTTACGGGTCGTTCTAAAATTGATAAAGCTTTTGAAGATTCAGGCTTTAATGTAGATATCGTGATGTCCGCACTTGATGCAGACGTTATTAAAACCTATGTTGAACTGAATATGGGGGTTGGTATTGTCAACGATGTAGCATACGACCCAGAACGTGACTACCGTTTAAAACAAATTCCTACCGATATTTTTGGTGTTAATACCACTTGGATTGCTGTTCGCAAAGGACATTTACTACGCGGTTATGGCTATGAGTTTATTTCTTTATGTTCACCAGATGCTGACATCAAAGCGTTGAAAAAAGTCGCTTACCCAGAAGAATGATAGGCCAATTGACGAATTAAAGAGGACACCTACTGTCCTCTTTTTTTGGTAAACACATATTTTATCTAAGTTTTCTTGGCTTTATTTTTAATTTTGATTAAAATACATCCAACACAATAAAAATTAAAACCTTATTACTTCCGACCCATATTTATGAAAAATCAATTCGTCGCAGTGGCAGTCGGTATCGTCTGCCCCATACAGATCATGTATGCAGCAGGAATAGAAAACTCAGATCAATCGATCTCGGCCTTTCTTGAACCCGGAAATTATACTGAAGCCAGTTTCGCTTATGTCGATGCTCAAGTTGACGGCAAAGTTCAGAATCAAGGCTTAATTAGTGAATTGGGCATCACTGATTTTTCTACAGGGAATCTCGCCCATCAACAATTTTCTGGGAAATTTGCACTTAAAATTCAACCACATGAAAATATTTCTGCGGGAGTAATTTATGAGCAACCTTTTCATACTGATATCAGTTATCAATATAGTCCTCGCTTACCCGATGGCTCAAATATCGATATTGAAAGCGCCGATATTAACTTTAGAACGCATCACCTAACTGGACTGGTAGGCTATCAACCCAATAATAATTGGAATATTTATAGCGGTTTAAGCCTACAAACATTTAAGGGTGATTTAAAAATTTCTGGGCAACAATATGCTGCTCTCAATGGCTACCATGCCGATTTTAAACAAGATGAAGCGCTTGGTTGGCTGCTCGGATTCAGTTATCAAATCCCTGAATATGCTATTAAAACTAGCCTAACCTATCGTTCAAAAATCAAACATGAAAATAAGACCTCTGAATCAACTTTATATTCAAATGGTCCTTTTCAATTAGTACCAGACACCCATACCTCCATTCAAACGCCACAAAGCGTCAATTTTGAATTTCAAACAGCCATTAGCCCACACAATGTTGTATATGGCACAGTTCGTTGGATCAATTGGGAAGATTTTAGTATTCAACCACCACAGCTTAATGCCGTCCTTCAATACGCAGCACTCGATCCACAATACCGTGATTTAGCTGATATCCAATTGGTGGAATATCAAAAAGATCAATGGTCAGGTAAATTGGGTATTGCACATCAATTGAATCCAAGTTGGCTGGCCGCTGCAGAATTTATTTGGGATAACGGGACAGGAAATTCAGCGTCTACCTTAAACCCAAGTGATGGCTATCGAGGTTTAGGTTTAGGTATGATGTATAAATTTAACCCGAACAATTTTCTAGCGACTGGCCTGTATTATATGAAACTCTCAAAACCATCGAATACTGAAAAATCTCATATTTCAGGTCTTGCAAGTGTCTCAGACAATGATGCCATGATCTATGGACTGAAATTTGGTCACAGATTTTAAACGCATTCTAAAAACAAAAAAAACGAGCCGAAGCTCGTTTTTTTTATTTCAGTAATAACTTACCAATGGTAGCTCACACCTACTTTACCTACTGGAAGCCATTCGTATTTGTCATCTTGCTCAACGTTACGTTCATGGTCAGCAAGAATTGCAGGGTCATCACCTACACCTGTCAATTTAGCCGATGGATTACCAGTGTAATAAGCACCTACTTCACCGAATACGCCCCAGTTTTTATTCAATTTTGGCGCAAAACCTAAACCTAGGTATGGAGCGATATCATTATCATAAGACACTTTACCGTTTAGGCGTTCGAAAGAAGTTTCTTTACCATCAATTTTAATTGGTGTATCACCTTTACGACGCTTATCTAACGTATATTCAGTGTCGATATAACCTACACCCGCAGCAACATAAAGACCTTGAGCCCATGGATTAGCACTTGCACCCCAAGGACGAACTTCTGCATTTAAGTAACCAACTTTGTTATCCATATCCATGTCGTATTTTACGCCATCGACAGATAAGTCATCAGACCATGAAATATCACCACCGTTATAACCTAATGCAAGGCCAACGTATGGGTTCGCAGTCCAAAGTAACGCACCACCATAACCAGTCGTACCCACTTCTAGACGAGCGCCAGTTGGGATAAGTTGGTTTTGATCAAATGCATAGCCATCATGAACTACAGAGGTATCTGCCATTGCAGTACCTGCAGCAGTAAGTAGAGCAGCTACTGTTAATAAACGTAATGATTTCATGTGTTTCTCCTCAAAATAAACTATTATTCAGATTTTACAGACTTCTTATATGGCACATGTTAAAAGGAAACACAGCTCAACATTTATGCAAATTTACTGATTTTTTGTTAACTTTTGATACATTTAGATTTTAATATTGATTAATAAAGAGTTTTTGTTTCATTTTTTTAAATATAATAATGATGTTAAGGAACAATTCTGTATATTTTGCGTATTTTTTATACAAACCTTATGAAAGTGCTAAATTCATCACTCTTAATTTCTTGGTTTTAGTGCTTGCTTAATAATTAATTCCGATCCTAGACCGATTTACCATCTATTTTTAACTCGATATAGTGTAAAATCTTGGAAAATTTTTTTCTGGATGGAAGAACATGTCTCAGCTTTCAACAATCATTGAACAAGCATTTGAAGACCGTGCTAATTTCACTGCAGCTGACTGTCCTGCTGAAGTACGTGCAGCAGTAGAAGAAGTGATCGCTGGCCTAGATAACGGTACATTACGTGTTGCTGAAAAAATTGATGGTGAATGGATTGTTCATCAATGGGTGAAAAAAGCCGTTTTGCTTTCATTCAAATTGAACGACAACAAACCAATGGAAGCTTGTGACTTACGCTTCTATGACAAAGTAGATACTAAGTTCTCTGACTGGACTGAAGAACAATTTAAAGCTGCTGGTGTACGTGTAGTACCACCTGCTGTAGCACGTAAAGGTTCTTTCCAAGCAAAAAATGTTGTATTGATGCCTTCATATGTCAATATTGGTGCATATGTTGACGAAGGTACAATGGTTGATACATGGGCAACCGTTGGTTCATGTGCACAAATTGGTAAAAACGTACATTTGTCTGGTGGTGTTGGTATTGGTGGTGTTCTTGAACCACTTCAAGCGAACCCAACAATCATTGAAGACAATTGCTTTATTGGCGCGCGTTCTGAGATCGTTGAAGGTGTGATCGTAGAAGAAGGTTCTGTGATTTCAATGGGCGTATTTATTGGTCAATCGACTAAGATTTATGACCGTGAAACTGGCGAAATCCATTACGGTCGTGTTCCTGCTGGCTCTGTTGTGGTTTCTGGCAGCCTGCCTTCTAAATGCGGTAAATACAGCCTATATGCTGCTGTAATCGTGAAAAAAGTTGACGCGAAAACTCGTGCGAAAACAAGCTTGAACGAATTATTACGCGAAGACTAAGTCTTTATTTCAGCGGAGCATTCGTGTTCCGTGGAGCTTCTATCGCTCCTCGTCTCTACGGTTAGCAATGATCGTAGAGATTTTTTGTTTTTTTATATCTGGTTAATTTTGTTATGAGTACCCTTCGATCTTCCGCTATTCCTGTTTCTGATCCGTCTGCGGGTTTACGTATTACGGAGATTTTTTATTCATTGCAAGGTGAAGCCAATACCGCAGGTTTGCCTACGGTCTTTATCCGCTTGACGGGCTGTCCCTTACGTTGCACTTATTGTGATACAACCTATTCGTTTGAAGGCGGTGAACGCCAATCATTAGAAGAAATTATTCAAACCACTTTAGATTTTAAAACCCCTTATATTTGCGTGACGGGTGGTGAGCCACTTGCTCAACCGAACGCCCTTCCCCTCATGACTCGTCTGGCCGATTTAGGCTGCGAAGTCTCTTTAGAAACCAGTGGTGCTTTAGATGTGTCTAAAGTTGACCCACGTGTTTCAAAAGTTATGGATTTAAAAACCCCAACATCGGGTGAAGTTGCACGAAACTTGCTTAGCAACTTCGACCATTTAACGCCACATGATCAAATCAAATTTGTGATTTGTCATCGTGAAGACTATGAATGGTCAAAACAGCAAGTTGAGCGCTATAAGCTAAACGAAAAAGTCAACACCATTTGGTTCTCTCCGGCCTTTGCCGTTGAAAAAGGCGCTGTTCGTTTACCTCAGCTTGCACGTGATTTAGCACAGTGGATTTTAGAAGACCATCTCCCTGTTCGCTTCCAATTGCAATTACATAAATTGCTTTGGAACGATGAAACTGGTCGTTAAGTTTTAAAGAATTATTTGGAGTAATGCATATGCGCCCTCGTGCCATAGTTTTATTGTCTGGCGGCTTAGACTCAACCACTTGTTTAGCTTGGGCTCAAGCACGTTATGAATGTATCGCCTTAAGTTTTATGTATGGTCAACGTTCTACGACAGAACTGGATGCTGCTCGTGAGTTAACCAAGCAGGCTGGTGTAGAACATCGTGTCATTAATATCGATTTAGGTAACTTAGGTGGCTCTGCGTTAACGGACCATAGCATTGAAGTTCCTGATCATGAACAAGCCGGTATTCCTGTAACTTATGTACCAGCGCGTAACACGATTTTCTTGTCCTATGCTTTAGCTGCGGCGGAAGTTTTTGGTGCAGAAGCGATTGTCATTGGTATTAATGCAGTTGATTACTCAGGCTATCCAGACTGCCGTCCAGAGTTTATCGAAGCCTTTGCCAACATGGCTCGCCTTGCAACAAAGGTTGGCGTTGAAGGAAAACCACTTAAATTTGAAACACCTCTGTTACATTTATCCAAAGCAAATATCATTCGCTTAGGTATAGAACATGGCGTAGACTACAGTCAAACGGTGTCTTGCTATCAAGCAGATGACCAAGGTCGTGCTTGCGGTAAATGCGATAGCTGCCGTCTTCGTAAACAAGGTTTCGTTGACGCAGGTGTTGAAGATCCGACACGTTACATACCGAAATAACAAGGTAGGGTTTATGAAAAATTTAAAATCAAACATTATTCTTTCTGCTGCTTTCTCTGCAGCTGCATTGTTTGCTTCAGTTGCACACGCTGACAACGACAAGCTTCAACAAGCATATAAGAGCACTAACGTAAAATCTTCGTTAATTAATGTTTGTAAAGAAGAAACTGGCAAAGGTAAAAAACTAACCGCCGCTGAAGTTAGCAAATACTGTACTTGTGCTGTTGAAGCAGATGGTCGTTTAACCAATGCTCAAAAATGGGAAATCCAAAGCACAATCAACCAGAAGAAAAGCCCTGCAACACTCGCTTTTGTTCAAAAACAAAATAAAGACCTTCAAGCATGTTTCGGTCCTCAGTTAACAGGTAAATTAAAAAATTTAACTGAAGAAGCAATGAAATCTGCTCAAGCGAAAAAATAATTTTCGTCTTAAAAAAGCCTGCAAATGCAGGCTTTTTTATTGCTTTAAGTTCAAAGTAAATTCTGTATGATGGTCATATTTCACATACTTTGTTTAAGCCCATTTAGGGATAAGACATGAAAAAGGAAATCTTCATGACTGAAATTAGCTTACCAAATCAAACCTTCCCAACCACCTCAGGTGAAGTCAACCTTGCAGAACTAAACAATGACTGGCTGATCATCTACTTCTACCCTAAAGATTCAACACCAGGATGTACGACGCAAGCCATTGGGTTTTCATGCTTAAAAGATCAGTTTGATGCGCTTAATACACCAATCTACGGCATTTCTCGCGACTCGGTTAAAGCCCATCAAAACTTCACTGAAAAGCAAAATCTAAGCATTGATTTAATCAGTGATAAAGAAGAAGTGCTATGTCAGCATTTCGATGTGATTAAAGAAAAAAATATGTATGGCAAAAAGGTTATGGGCATCGAACGCTCAACCTTTATTTTCCATCATGGAAAGCTGGTAAAAGAATATCGTAAAGTCAAAGCTGCAGGCCATGCAGAACAAGTCTTAGAAGATTTAAAAGCATTACAAGCAGCATAAAAGTAATGATTTGAGCCTGCTCCTTTAGGAATGGGCTCAAACTTAATAAGAAGCTTCTAACTAGAGCAATAATGAGGCTGCAATTCCCCACATCACAACGCCAATAATAAAATCTAAAACTTTCCATGCCTTTGCACTTTGGAAGAGCGGTAATAAATAGCGCGCACCAAATCCGAGGACAAAGAAAAATACCCATGAGGCTGTGATTGCCCCAGTCGCAAAATAGACTGCGGTCGAGTCAAACTTCGTGGAAATAGATCCAATCAGCACAACCGTATCGAGATACACATGTGGATTCAACCACGTTAAAGCCAAGCAGATCAGTACCAGTTTCAATAATTTGGTTTCATTCTTCTCACTGGGCGCTAAACTGCTCGAAGTTTTAAAGGCTTGCAGAAAATGTTGTGCTCCATAAACTGCTAAAAACATTGCGCCTAAATATTTCGCTCCACTCACAATTTCAGGATGACTTTCAACCAATTGAGAGAATCCGAGCACACCTAGTAAGATGAGTATCGAATCAGAAGCAGCGCAAATAGCACAGAGCCAAAAGACATACTGCTTTTTTAACCCCTGCTTGAGAATAAACGCATTTTGCGCACCAATCGCGATAATTAGGCTAAATCCAATTGCGAGCCCTTGCATATAACTGTGCAACATTTTTAACTACACTTTCAAAGCTTTAAATGAATCTTGCTATTATCTAAGCTTATTGCTAAAAATAAGTATTTATAAATAAATATCAATATAACTAAGTTTTTCTTAGTTTATGTAATTTCTAATACTCGTAGGTGACTCATGTTACAAAGCAAACATAGTGAAGCATTTCTTGCGGTTGCAGAAACAGGAAGCTTTGAACAAGCGGCACTGCGTTTAAATATTACGGCATCTGCGGTCACGCTCAGGCTACAAACCTTAGAAAAGAAATTAGGTCATGTGCTCATTGTGCGTGAACGGCCCTGCCGCCCAACACTCGCAGGCCAATCTTTATTGCATTATTTACAACACAGCAAATTACTAGAACATAATTTTCTGCAAAATCTAACAGGACAAACGGCGAATGCTTTCTATCAAGTCAATATTGCAACCAATGCTGACTCACTTGCGACATGGCTGCTTCCGCTACTCAAAGATCTCTTAATTGAAGAAAAAATCGTGATTCATTTTCAGGTCGATGATCAGTCACAAACACATCATTTATTAGAAGCAGGACTGGTCAATGCCTGTGTCACAACAGAATCAGAAGCCATGAAAGGCTGCGTCGCAGAATATCTGGGTGAAATGCATTATCGCTTTGTAGCAACCCCTGATTTTATACAAAGATGGTTCGGTCAAGGCGTGACGCGAAATGCGTTAAGGGCTGCGCCTGCACTGATTTTTAATGAGAAAGATGACCTACATACGCAATCGATTCAGAAAAATTTCGGACTCAATCCTTCACAATATCCACATCATTTCATTCCCTCTTCAACGGCATTTTTTGATGCCATTACGATGGGCTTGGGCTATGGATGGTTACCCGACTATCAAAGCAAAGACTTATTGGCAGAGGGAAAATTGATAGAGCTTTCAACAGAACTCAGTATTGATTTAGCCTTGTATTGGCATCACTGGAACCAACAATCTGTTCAATTACAAAAATTGACTGCTGTTGTGCTGCAACATGCCAAAGATCATATGTGTTAAACCCTGTAAGACTGCGGTTATTCAAGCCGCCATTGGCCTTTGAGCTGAATCAGTACTTGCTCACCAACTCCACCGAGTGCTTTACGCATACCAAAATCACTACGCTTAATGGTTGCTAAAGATTGAACATCCAACACTTTTGGATTTTGCGGACTTGGGGTAAGTGTAGTATCGAAGATCACAGGTTTAGTGATACCACGAATGGTCAGATCCCCTCGAATCATATATTTCGCATAAGCCACGGGTTCGATTTGTTTACTGACAAACTTCACTTGCTTAAATTCAGCGGCATCAAAATATTCACTTCCCAAGATTAATCCCTTTAAGCTTGGGTTACTAAAACTGATGCTATCTACATCTAACACCAAATGAGCTGAACCTTTATGTGGAATTTCAGGATCAAACTTAAGGTTCGACTGAACCTTATTAAAGCGCCCTTCAACAATCGACAGCCCCACAGATTTAATACCAAAAGTGACCTGACTATTAGGCGTTAGCGTCCATTCAGCAGCATGTAGGGGAAATACGCAACATAAAGCGAAGGCTCCCATATATTTTGCAAACGTTCCCTGACGCAAACTCATGTTTTTCTCCTGAATAAAACACAGCCTAAAAGCACTACAATGTTTATTTTTTTACTCCATTGTGGTGCTAGAACTTTAGCGTTTTTTTATAGCAGATTTGTTTTATCCTGAGTCATAAATTTGTGTTGAAGTTGTTTATAAATGTTTGTCTGTTGAAATTTTTGCAAAAAATCGACGGTACCTTGAGGAAAGGCATCTCTTTCAATTTCACCACGAAAATACGCTTCACGTACTGGTGTCGCAGAAATCGCCCCTTCTAGACTATCCAGCTCAACCATTTTCCACTCGGGGAAGAATTTTAAATAATAAGAAGAATCATCTTTAAAATGCCCGATCAAACCGACTTTTGCATTCGTTTCAATTACATCATTCACCAAAGATTTGACTAACTTTTGCCATTTTTCATCGTTATATACATCTATCACATGCACAAACTTGATTCGCTTCTGATCTTGCTCTGAAAAATTCGACAGGATCATCTGCTCACGTTCTACAGCCAAAAATGGATTTTTGATATTACGTTCATTTTGCGCCGAACCCAGTGCTAAAAGCACATATTGACTTTGTTGTAAGGCAATTTTAATGGTTTGCAAATGCGCTAAATGGAACGGCTGAAAACGCCCAATGAAAACCAAATAATCAAATGTATATTTCATATCAAATCAAACTTTTTATGAACTGAGCAGTTGTGCCACAGGCTGAAATATGCGACATAATGTCGAGCATAAAATCAAAACGAAACTTTTACGCAAGGATAGTACGATGACACTGAGCTGTATTCAACAACCCCATGAACATTTGAATGCGAATTTGGACAATGGCGTACTGACCTTAGCCATTAACCGACCTCAGGCGAAGAACGCGCTGTATACAGAATTATATCTGTGGATTGCAAAAGCATTAGATGAAGCTGATCAAGATACTTCAGTGCGTGTAGTAGTACTCCGTGGTCAAGATGCAGACTTCAGTGCGGGCAATGACATGCAAGATTTTATGAAATCTGCTGCTCAAAAAGGACAAGCTCCAGCTTCAGAAGGCGCACCTTTTATTTTGTTAAAATCTGCTGCTCAATTTTCTAAGCCGCTGATTGCTGCGGTTCGTGGTGTTGCCATTGGGATTGGTGTTACGATTCTGCTTCATTGCGATCTAGTCTACAGCGACAATACTGCCCTATTCCAAATTCCGTTTGTGAGCCTTGGTCTATCGCCTGAAGGTGCATCGAGCAAGCTATTGGTTCAACAAGCCGGCTACCATAAAGCGGCGGAATTACTGTTAACTGCTCAGAAGTTTGATAGTGCGACAGCGCTTTCAGCAAATTTGGTCAATAGCATTGAAGAAGATGCTTATGCGACAGCTGCGAAAAAAGCAGCACAGTTATCTGCACTTCCACTAGCATCTTTGGTTCAATCAAAAGCATTAATGAAACATAATGTAGATGAAATCGTGGCATGGATTGACCATGAAGCTGAAATTTTCATGGATCGAGTAGGCTCTCCAGAAATGATGGAAGCTGTTGCAGCCTTTATGCAAAAACGCAAACCTGACTTCTCTCAGTTCAATTAATGTTTTAATGGAACTAAAAAACCACTCATATTTGGGTGGTTTTTTTCATCTCAGCCCCAATCTATTTTCTAAATTAAAAAACTGGATGTTTCCACATGACTGCAGTATCACAAACTGAAACTAAACCTGAAAAGAAACGCTACTACGAGCCTGCGCCTGAAGGCATCGATATCGAGAATTTTAAAAAAGTTGTACAAAGCCGTCGTTCTGTACGTAAGTTTACCGACAAGGCCATTCCAAACGACGTTTTAGATGAATGCTTAGACCTCGCCTTGCTTGCACCGAATTCATCGAATTTACAGCCTTGGACATTCTATGTCGTTCAGAATCCCGCAAAGAAAAAACAATTGGTGAAAGCTTGCTTAGGGCAACTTGCGGCAAAAACTGCTGCTGAATTGATTGTCTGTGTCGCGCGTACCGACCGTGTAGATGAAATGGCTAAACGTAATATTTCCGAATTTCCATTCCCTGAAGCACCTGCAGCTGTGCAGAAGTATTACAAGTTCATTCCTTATAACTATAAAACTGGTTACTTCAACGCACTAGGTAACTTTAAAAAAGTAGCTTTCAAAGTTGCACGTACACTGGATAAACAGTTGCCTGTGACGGCGTTTAATGAAGCAGATGCGAAACTTTGGGCGAGCAAAACCACAGCATTGGCTTGTGAAAACTTAGTTTTGGCTTTACGTGCCTATGGTTTTGACAGTTGTATGATGGAAGGTTTTGATGAACCTTTGGTGAAGAAAATTTTAGGATTAAATGCTCAGCAATACCCAGTGATGGTGATTGGTGCAGGTGAACGTGCTAAAGATGGTGTGTTCTTCCCGCAGTATCGTTTTGACCGTGAGCTGTTTATTCAGAAGATATAATTTGCTTTCAAAAGAATAGTCACAACCGCAATTGACTGCATAACTTTAAATATTAGGTAAGTCCCGTCTCCCTTCGGGAAGAGGAGCATTCTTCGTAAGAGGATGAGGGGCATAATCTGATAAATCCTCTCCCTAACCCTCTCCTTTAAAAGGAGAGGGAACTTTCATTATGAATTAAAAACTTACATCCACCATTTGAATAAACTCAAATGCCGGCTCTTCATAAGGATGACTTGCTTTTAAAGACCTTGCGACCTCACTCGCCTTCTCTTCAAGCACGATGGTTTCCACTCGCCATTCAGGGATAGACTCCAGCTGATCCAACTCACCAATAAAAGGATTTGCGCCTTTTACAGGTTTAAATTGCCCTGTACCTAACACCTGCCAAGCGCAGTGTTCATAGTTGCCTATACCGCCTGCTCCAGCTTCAAAAACAGCCAGTTTAGTCGACTCTAGGTGAGACTCAGGTACATAATAAATCAGTTTTAACATTGGTTATTCCAGACGCTATTGTGCAGTTACATTATTTAAAGCACTGTAAATCATTTTCAATGCAACATTATTCGATGCATTCGGATAGGTTGCATATAAACCTAGTTTCGGTAATTCCACATCTGTTTGAATGACTTTGACCGAATCATTTAAAAATTTGAGTAAATATTCGGGCACAAAACTCAGGCCCATGCCCATATTAATCAAATTTAAATGCTGCATGACATTTGTTACCCACAGCATATGATCATGTTGCTGCTGATCAAAAGGAATCAAGGCATTTAAGGTATCGTAAAACACGGGAGAAGCATTTTGTTCACACATAATAATGGTGTGATTTTTTAACTCTTGAAGTTTTAAGATGCGATCTGATGGATGCAGATGCGCTGCGCCAACCAAATAAATTTGCTCACTTAAAACCTGAATATTGGTAAAGTCATCATGGCTTAAGTGGTAACGAGTAAAGCTAATATCCAGTTCGGTATTTTTTAGTTTTTGAATTTGCTCTGTACACGTCAAGCTATGTAAATGAATTTTCAAATCAGGAATATGCTGTTTTAATTGCGCCAAAATACTCGGCATAATTTTCAATTCTGCGACATTTAAAAAGCCAATATGTATTTGATTATTTTTGGCTTGCGCCACGTGGCGAGCTGCGGCTACAGCTTGTTTGGCATTTTCTAGTGCTTGCTCTGCATATTTCAGAAAAGCCTGCCCTTCATCGGTCAGTAAGACTTTGCGAGCAGAACGTTCAAATAATTGCACCCCAACTTCCTGCTCTAAGTCTTTAATTTGCTGACTGAGCGATGGTTGTGCTGTAAATAGTTTTTCCGCTGCCTTAGTGAAACTCTGTTCTTTCGCCACCGTCACAAAATAACGTAAATGTCGTAATTCCATTCGCTTCACTCCACACACTCACTACATCACCCGTGTTATGCAGTCAAAATACCAATAGATCTATAGTTTATATGAATATCCATTCTACTCGGAAAATCATTTGCCTAGACTGCGGACTATTCCAAGTTTTCGCTTCACATACACATGGAGTTTTTATGACACAGCAATTCGATACCGATGTTCTGATTATTGGCACAGGGCCTGCAGGTTCTACTTTAGGTTTGGCCTTGGCAAATTACGGCATACAGGTTCAGCTTTTTACCCAATTTAATTGGTTAGCTAATAGTCCGCGTGCCCATATTACCAACCAACGTGCGATGGAAGTGTTGCGTGACTTAGGTATCGAAGAACAGGTCAAAGAAATTGCAACTCCTTGGGAGCAGATGGGTGAAAGCCTCATTACCACAAGTCTTGTCGGTGAAGAAATTGCCCGTATGAGTGCTTGGGGCACGGGCGATGAACGTCATGGCGATTATATTAAAGGTAGCCCCTGTCCATTAGTCGATCTTATTCAACCGAAAATGGAAGCTTTGTTGGTAAAAAATGCAGCCGAGCGTGGTGCGATTTATAATTTTAATACTGAATATTTGTCCCATGTGCAAGATGAGCATGGTGTAACAGCAACCTTTTTAAATCGTATTACAAATACTGAATTCAGCTTACGTGCCAAATATTTGGTCGGTATGGATGGTGCGCGTTCTAAAGTGCTTGAAGAGCTTGATTTACCCCTCGAAGGGATCATGGCTCGTGCAGGTACGGTATACGTGACCTTTAAAGCAGATCTTTCACAATATGTGAAAAACCGCCCTGCTATTTTGCAATGGATTGTTAACCCTGAAGCCAGCTTTGGTGATCTGGGCATGGGCTTACTCCGTGCCATTACACCGTGGAATGAATGGATTATGGGTTGGGGCTTTGATATTTCCAAAGGTGAACCACAAGTCACCGAAGAGCAAGTCCGTGCGCGTCTAAATGCCTTTGTCGGTGCTGAAGTTGAAAATGTCGAGATTCAAAAACTGTCTTATTGGTATGTGAACCAAACATGGGCAACTGAATACTCGAAAGGTCGTGTATTCTGCGGCGGTGATGCGGTACATCGTCATCCACCATCAAGTGGCTTAGGTTCAAATACCTGTATGCAAGATGCTTTTAACCTCGGTTGGAAATTGGCATATGCCATTAAAGGTTGGGCTGCTCCTGCTCTACTTGAATCTTATACCACTGAGCGTGCGCCTGTCGGCAAGCAAATCGTGGCGCGTGCCAATCAATCTCGCTTTGACTATAAGCATCTCAAAGAGGTATTTGGCTTTGACCAAGGCATCACAACTCAAGCTCAAATGATGCAACGTATTTTTGCGGAAGATGAACAAGCTGCAGAAATTCGTCAAAAGCTATATCAAGCCTTAGAAATTAAAAACTTTGAGTTTAATGCCCAAGGTGTAGAGCTAAATCAGCGTTATACGTCCAATGCAGTGATGGTTGAATCTGAACCTGAAGTATTTGAAAAAGATCAACAACTGTACTTACAAGCGACCACACGTCCAGGTGCTAAAGTACCGCATACTTGGTTAATTGATGCCAAAGGCGATAAGCAATCAATGTTAGATATTACAGGGCATGGTCGTTTCACCCTACTGACAGGTCTTTCAGGCAAAGGTTGGAAATCTGCTGCTGAATCGTTGAATCTACCTTATTTAGATGTGATTCAAATTGGTTCCCGTGAATACCGTGATGTGTACGGTACGTGGAATGCTAAATCTGAAATTCATGAATCAGGCGCTGTCTTAGTTCGTCCAGATGGTTATGTGGCTTGGCGATACCAAGACAGTACCAATGCTGCTTTTGATTTTGAAAATACGTTGAAGGCGGTGTTAAAGCAGATCCAATTGGCTATTTAATCAAAAACCACCTTCGGGTGGTTTTATTAATTCAATATTTTAGGATTTTTCTTTCCAACAATGTTGTTTTTTTTCTACACCTATTTCAGCTTTATCTAACAACAATACTAAATTTTGTGTTCGATTATTTGAACTTTTTGGCACAAAACTATTTTGACTATATCCATTTTTATAAACGCAAATCGACCAACTATATTTTGCTGGAAATATATGAATAAATTGCAAACTTTTCTCTGCAGAAAATGTAGCAATTCCGTCCTGTGTTTTTTTTAATGTAGATTCAGTAAAAGACTTGCCTTGCCATGTTGTAAGATTTAAAAATACTTCTGCATCGTCCAACTTTTCATTTTGATCATTGATAACAGTTATATTAATTTTCGGATGCTTCGTTTTTAAAATAGGAAAGCACCCACTTAACAATGTTGACGGAAACATAAAGCCTAAAAGTAAAAATATTTTTATATCTTTTAATAATACAAATTGTTTAAAGCTCATTATTAATTTTTGCAGTTTTTTAATTATGCATTAGTTTACATAAAAAACCGCCTCACGGCGGTTTCAATTGTTCAGATATTACATCTGTAAAACATAACCCAAAACTAAAAATACCAACTGCAAACACACGACTGCACCAAAAAGCTTCCAGCCCTTTCTACGCAGCGCAGACTTATCAACTGCCGAATATTCCGCTGTTTTAATCATGTCATCACCTCATCATGAGTGTTGATACTGAACTCGTTTAGTTACCCATCTTTCTTTTATCTTGCTGTCTTTAATCTTGCATAGTTATTGTGCATAAAATACACACTAGCATGTTTCCACAAATATAAAAGCAAAATCTAAACCAAGTTCAGTGGGAGAAATAAAAATTTAAAACAAACAAAAAACCACCCGCAGGTGGTTAAAAATTCGAATGAAATTATAGTTTTAAAATCATATATTAACAATATTTATTATATCAATTGGTAAATTCAAGCACTCAAGATTCATTCTGTAGTGATCTTTTTCATCTCGCCATTCATACCGCGCTTGAAATAAACCACTTTGTTTTTAACACTTGGATCATTACATCGTGAAATTTCTATTTTACATTCAATGCCTAAATCACCAATCTCATCAATAAGATCATAAATTGCTAACTGACGGATGCTAGATCCAATAAACCGAACCTCATCATAAGCTTCAACCTCATACAATAGATCAAAACTTAAAAGATTTTCTTCCAAACTACACCTTAAAACAGGAGCATCTTTTGAATGAGTTTTTAAATTTACATAAGATTCTATTTCCATATCAAATTCCTTTAATAAACCAGCTTAATTTTATTCAATGCCATAAAAAAGCCACCCGAAGGCGGCTCTTTTCTATTATTCATCTATCTAAGATTAACCAATAAATTTACGTGCATTACGGAACATACGTAACCAAGCACCGTCTTGATCCCAATCTTCTGGTTTCCAAGAATGCTGAATCGCACGGAAGTTACGTTCAGGGTGCGGCATCATAATCGTTGCACGACCGTCTTTAGACGTTACACCTGAAATCGCTTCTGGCGAACCATTCGGGTTCATTGGGTAATGCTGCGTTGGGTTGCCTTGACTATCTACATAACGCAAGATCACTTGATCGCCTGCATTGAGTGCTGCAATGTTTTCCGCGCTAGCAACCACACGGCCTTCACCATGTGCTACAGCGATAGGAAGAATCGAACCTTCCATACCTTCTAACAATACAGAATTTGATTTTTCAACGCGTACGTTTACAGCACGTGCTTCAAACATCTCTGAAGTATTGTGGTGGAAACGAGGCCAAGCGTCTGCACCCGGAATTAATGGTGCAAGCTGAGACAACATTTGACAGCCGTTACAAATACCTAGAGAGAAAGTTTCATCACGGTTGAAGAATTTCTCAAATTGGTCACGAAGTTTAGGATTGAACAATACAGATTTAGCCCAACCGCCGCCTGCGCCCAATACGTCACCGTAAGAGAAACCGCCACACGCGACTAAACCTTCAAAGTCATCAAGACTGATACGGCCAGCAAGCAAGTCGCTCATGTGTACGTCTACAGTGTTGAAGCCGACTTTATCGAATGCAGCTGCCATTTCTACATGACCATTGACACCTTGTTCACGCAGAATCACCATGTTTGGACGGCGTTCATTGATGTACGGTGCTTCGATTGGCTCGTTCAAATCAAATGTTGGTTTTGCAATTAAACCTGCATGTGATTTGTCCGCGATTAATGCATATTCTTGATCCGCAGTTTCTACGTTGTCACGCAGACGTTGGATTTGATGAGACACTTCAGTCCATGCTTGCTGTAATTCAGCACGGTCTAAGCTCAAACCATTTACAGTTAAAGTATCTGTATCATTTACAGTACCTACAACCGCAATTGCATCTTTAAGGCTAGACGCTGCAACTTCAGCTTCAAGTGCTGCCCAATCTGCTTTGCTGATTTGAAGCACTGCACCAATTTCTTCTGCAAATAGAGATTCAACAGATTGTTCTTCTAGCGCCACACCTAAACGTGAAGCAAACATCATTTCTGCAACAGTTGCCAGCAGACCGCCATCACCGATGTCATGGTAAGCCTTGATTAGACCACGGTTGTTCCAGTCTTGAACCAATGCAAAGAATGCTTTGAAGTCATCAAAACTATCTACATCAGGAGTTACAGAACCAATTGCTTTGTAAACCTGTGCAAGGATCGAACCGCCAAGACGGAATTGACCTTTAGAAAGATCGATACGTACCAGTACAGACTCGATATTCTTAAGTTCAGGTGTCAATGTTTTGCGAACATCCGTCACAGGTGCAAATGCTGTGATCACGCCTGACATTGGTGAAGTGACAGATTTGTCTTCGCCTTCGTCATTCCAAGTGGTACGCATAGACAATGAGTCTTTACCTACTGGAATTGCGATACCTAGTGCAGGACACATTTCCATACCGATGGCTTTAACACCTTCGAATAGCGCTTGGTCTTCACCTTGTTGACCTGCAGCAGCCATCCAGTTTGCAGACAATTTAATGTCGCTGATCTGGTCGATTTTTGCAGACATGATGTTTGAAATTGATTCTGCTACAGATAAACGTGCAGAAGCAGCAGGATTCAACAACGCAACTGGTGGACGCTCACCCATTGCCATCGCTTCACCTGTATAACCAACAAGGCTAGTCGTTGTTACTGCAGCATCCGCTACAGGCACTTGCCACTTACCGACGAACTGATCACGTGCAACCATACCTGTAATCGAACGGTCACCAATGGTGATCAAGAACGATTTAGATGCAACAGTTGGATTCTTAAGAACGCGGTAAATCGCATCTTTCAAATCTGTGACAGTTTCAGCAGTGAAGTCATCGCCTTTACGTTCAATGGTTTCGTATGAACGGCTCATGCGTGGTGTACCGCCAAGCATCACTTGCATTGGCATATCCACAGCTTTGTTTTCAAACAATGGATCGTTTACTGTCAATTGACGTGCTTCAGTTGCTTCACCAAGTACGGCGAATGGGCAGCGTTCACGTGCACACAGTGATTCAAACAATTCTAAAGAGCTTGGACGAATTGCCAATACATAACGCTCTTGTGCTTCGTTCGACCAAATCTCCATCGGAGACATGCCTTTTTCCAGTGATGGAATTTTACGAAGATCAAGGATTGCACCTAACTCGTGATCGTTCACAAGTTCAGGCATTGCATTTGAGATACCGCCCGCACCCACGTCATGTACAGATACGATTGGGTTATGGTCTTCCATGCGCCAGCAAGCATCAATCACTTCTTGGCAACGGCGTTCCATTTCTGGGTTTTCACGCTGTACAGATGCGAAGTCTAGGTTTTCACCTAACTTACCGCTGTCTACAGAAGACGCAGCACCGCCGCCTAGACCGATCAGCATGGCAGGACCGCCAAGTACGATTAAAAGATCGCCCGGTTGGATTGCATCTTTTTCTACATGGTCAGGACGGATGTTACCGTAACCGCCGGCAATCATAATTGGCTTATGGAAGCCTTTTACGTCGCCATTTACATTTTGTTCAAACGTACGGAAGTAACCATTTAAAGCAGGACGACCGAATTCGTTATTAAACGCAGCGCCACCCAATGGGCCTTCAATCATAATTTGAAGCGGAGATGCCATACGAGACGGCTTGCCGTAGTTTTCTTCCCAAGGCTGTTCAAAGCCAGGAATGTTCAAGTTAGAAACAGTGAAACCTGTTAAACCTGCTTTTGGCTTACCGCCACGGCCAGTTGCGCCTTCATCACGGATTTCACCGCCTGAACCTGTCGCAGCACCCGCAAATGGCGCAATTGCTGTCGGATGGTTATGCGTTTCCACCTTCATTAAGATGTGAGCAGCTTGGCTCTTATATTTGTAAACGTGCTGACCTGTTTCTTCGTCTTTTTTCGGATAGAAACGTTGAGTGTCAAAGCCCACGATCACTGATGCGTTGTCTTTATATGCAGACAAAACGTCATCTGGAGATTCTTTATAAGTGTTTTTAATCATTTGGAACAATGACAATGGCTGAACTTCGCCATCAATTGTCCATTCTGAACCAAAGATTTTATGACGGCAGTGCTCAGAGTTTGCTTGAGCAAACATCATCAATTCGATGTCATGCGGGTTACGGCCAAGCTTGTTAAACGCTGCAACTAAATAATCAATTTCTTCGTCAGATAGTGCAAAACCAAATTCAGAGTTTGCTTTCACTAAAGCATCTTTGCCTTGACCTAAAATATCAATTGCATTTAACGGCTTTGGTTCAGTTTCAGAGAACAGCGCAGTCGCTTCTTCAATTTGATTGAAAACACTTTCGGTCATGCGGTCATGTAATGCTAGTTTTACTTCATCAGAAACAGCATTTACGCCCTTCAAAGTAAACAAAACACCGCGTTCAAGGCGATGAACCGGTGTATTACAGTTGGCGAAAATGTCTGTTGCCTTCGACGACCACGGAGAGATTGTCCCAACGCGTGGCGTCACTAATATTTGGACTTCATCACTTGCTGGCTGGCGCAATTCAAAAGATTGACCATCATTAAGCAGCTGTAAAGCAGATTGCTGTTGCTGTTCGCTTAGCGCTTGGTCAAATAGATAGACCAATTGGCTTTCAATTTCCTGAACAGAACTAATCGAAGATAGACGTGTTAATAGTTGCGTTTTCTTAAAAGAAGAGTGTGCTGGTGCACCGGCCACGATAAACATGCTGATTTTGGCTCCACGGGCTGGTCTTTTGAACCAAGCCGCAATGTGACTTGAAGAGAGCGCATATTCTACTGTGTATTGGCGAAATCAGCTAGATGGGAAAAGCATTTTCTGTTCGAGAATGGCACAAGATTTTTTAAATTTTGTTTTTATTTTCAGTCAAAAAGATTGAATACAGCAGTGCAGCTTAGCACAAAATAAATTGTAAAAAACATTAGGGTCTGTTGACATTTGTTGATTAAAAAAATAGCGAGATAGTAAAATTAAATCGCCAAACCCAATTTTACACTCGCTATGCCTCGAACAATGCTAAATGATCAACACTGGTCCAAGTTACTTGCT